>NZ_CP022706.1:2007500-2020000 GCF_003491305.1 Methanobacterium sp. BAmetb5 | reverse complement strand
ATAACGAATTTTAGCCACCAAAGACAATTCAATTAAATATTATAGAGCACCCCAATATATTCTTACCTATGAATAGAGGAGATGTAAACCGGGAAGAGAGACTCTTAAAAAAACAGATCATGGTGTTGAACCGTCACCTTCCCCGGCGAAGAAAAACCCTGAAGGAACTTTTAGAGGAGGACCGGCCCCATGTACTGGGTAACGATGGAACACGCCACCGTTTCAAGAAAAAAGAACTGGAAAAAATCGCATCATTCCTTTCCCCGGATAAATGGGGACAGTTGAAGTTTCCCTTGTACATCGAGATCAGTTCCGAGATGAGCGATTCACGTATAAAGGGAAAACTGGAATGCCTAGTGGTATGCCAGATCCTGGAAAAGGAAGATTGTGGTGAAGAAATTTATATTTACCGTGCCGATGTAAAGGTAGTTAGAAGGGAGTTACCCACCACCTCACAGTACATATTTCTGGTTAAATAGTATCAGATTATGGTACTGAACATCAATCTAACAGAGTATAAAAGCATTTAACTGAAGTTTAAGCAATCAATAAAACTGACTAAAGGATGAATTTATTTATGGGATTAAAAAGTATGTGGCAAAAGGTAAAATCATTTAACTTGGATTTTTTATATGATTTTGACTGGGAAGAAATAAAAAAGGACCCGGATAAGATGGCCAAGGTATCCATGCTAGTTTTTGGAGCCGAAATAATGGTCACCGTGGGTATTGTAATTGGAACACTGATTTTTATTTATATAACTATATTTACCTGAATAATAATGAATTAAATCCTATTAAATCAAATATCCTGACCCACGGACCGGTAAACTTGATCAACCTTTTTTTGGGCGGAAGTAATTGTAGCTTCCGGTGTAGGTCCGGTACTTAAAACTGTGACCATTGGTTCTCCTTTTTCAATGATAACCCCGGGATGGGGTAGGTCGTAAACACCAGGGAAGTGAAGATCACTTACCGGTAATCTTTCCCGGGCATGGACCACCATTTTAGCTGCAAATTTCTGGGGAGAAGGAACTTCCAGAAGTTGCCCATGACATGCTTCCAGATGGGCCTGGGCCATGTTCCGGTTAAGTGATAGTTCTGCACATTCCCAGGTACCCTGTAATCGGGGGTTTACTTCAATCACGTATAACTCACCATTCCTGTTGATGAAATCTACCCCATTTGAGCCCACCAGGGATAGATGGTCCACCACTTTTGCAGCCATCTGGGAGATCTTCAGATCTCGGTTAGTGGGGGAACTTCCACCAGGGGGAACTTTTTCCTCCCTACTAACCAGACCCCCGGGATATGGTACTAGGTTTCCACAGTATCCAAAGGGTTCCCTCTGACCCAGTGTGCAGTCCCCAATGATCTGTTTACTGGTAAGGATGGTATGGGCCTCATCAGGGGTGGAGAGAACCGATGCACTGACATTTTCACCCTCAATAAATTCCTGAAGTAGCCACTGGGATAAATTTACCTCTTCGGGTAAACCAGTTACTCCCGAACCATGACCCTGGAGAATCCGAACCCCGTAACCACCGGCCCCTGATCTTGGTTTTAAAATGAACTTCTTTTCGGGGGCATTGCTGATGATTTCCCAGACTTCAGCATTATCAGAAGGTAAATATGTCATTGGAACATTGAAATATTTTTTAAGTCTCTGGAAAAGGGCAAATTTATCTTCAACTCCATTTACTTCCATATTTCCAATGATTTTACCGGAAGGGAACCAGGAAGGAGATGACCCCGCCAGGGATATGACACCATCCACATCCCCTACCATTCCCAGGGCTATTTCTCTCAAAAGATTGGGATTGAAGTTTTTTGAGAACCTACCACAGGAAATACCGGGTTTCTGGTCCAGAATCGATTCTACCCGGTCAGCACAAGATCTCAGATCCAATGTCCCAAAATAATCAGCAGAGTAAACAGTGTATCCTAACCTTTTAAGGGAACAAGCCACAGCACGGGTGTTGACACCCACGACCAGAATGTTTTCCATAAGATTACCCTTTAAAAGAATGTTTATCTTGTTAAAAATAAAAATAGTCCCGAGCGGAGTCGAACCGCCGTCGCCGGTTCCAAAGACCAGCAGGATTACCACTACCCTACGGGACTATACTATAAAAGAGGCTGCCCATGCAGCATTTCACTTTTCTGAATGAAGTGCTATTTAAAGTTATCTGCAGACTAGGATCTAACTGATTTAAATGATCCTGGTTTGGCCTTCCTATTGCAATTTACTTTCAAACGACAACTACGACATTTTCGAGGATTACTGGTGGGTATGAACTGCTTTTCCCCAACGAGAAGACTATGAATCCTTTCAATAAGAGATTTTATATTAGTTTTGGCTTTCTGGTCAAAATAAGCTGACCAGAAAATGTTATCCGTCCCTCTCTCCCGCAGGGCCCCGATTATTGTTCTATTCTCTTTAACCATATCCTGGAAGGCAAGACAGTACCCCCACACCTGGTTTATGGAAGACACATAGGCCCGGGTACCAGGTTTATCATCGATTATAATGAATTCCTCGGGAGTCATCCAGACTTCATCAATGAATCCCCTAATCCCATAATGAACAGAAACCACTGGAAATTCCCTTGATAAAAGTTCTGCAGTTTTAGAGGTCTCCAGCATCTCCTGAAATGTGGCAGGCTCCGCATGCTCCTGGAACTCTGCTTCTAACCGGGCATGTTCCTGGGTGCCAATAACCATTTTTCTGGTGGGCTGGACCTCCAAACCCTTAACATTTTCCAGGTATATGCTGTATTCACAGTATCCCTGCTTATTTAACCAGCTGATAGGGAAGTTGTTGTGCCCCTCCATGACCAGCACCTGGGATATCTCTGGATGGGGTTGAGACTTGGTTTTAGGCATTTAAAACACTTGCACTACCGTGTTATATTATATTAATTAAACACGGTGTTGGTTTCATCTGTGTGAATTGATTAATTATTGTTTAAAAATGAGTAAATAAAAGCTGGGGTATAGTAGGTGAAAAGTATTCACAGGAGCTTAATCCTCCTTTTCATCCTCTTTTTTGGTAAGGCGACTTTTAAGGACAGTCCAAATGTCTTTATCCCCATTATCATCCTTATTTTCCATATTCTCATTAATTTTATCTGGTTTTGGTGTTTGGTCCGAAAGGGGAGAAGTTTTATTCTGTTGCTGGAGTTTGAGTTTCTCAGTGAGCTTTCTTTCCTCTTTCAGGGCATGGATCAGTTTTTCCCGGTCACTTTCCAGGGATTCGATCCGGTCCTCCATTTCCTTCTCCTTTCTGCGGGATTTGTTATGCTTACTGAACAATTCCTTGTAGGTTTTGGATAGCTGGCTGTGTTTCCACTCCAGATCTGCAAATTCAGTTTCATACTGATCCAGTTTGACCTGGTATTCATCTTCCTTACGGGAAAACTCCTTGAATTCACCATCCTCATTGATGTACTCTTCCAGATCCTTCTGGGGTATGATGAACACTTCCATGCTGCAATCCAGGTTATCGGATCGTTTCAGGGGAACCAGGTACTGGTTGTACTCGTAGGTCTTCTTCTGGCCTCCCACTGTTTTTTTGGTCTTTTTCTTATAGCACTTGACCGCAGATTTGACTAGCTTCACCATGTGAAAAAACTCTCCTTTATCTATACCCCTATTGGTGAGACAGTCTTTTATAGTTGATGATGATATCACCACACCTCTCCCGGTTTAATACAATAAACCGGGTTATTGCATTTAAAATATCAAATCATTGCCAGCACCCGTCTGCTAGGATACAAAGATATAATTTTTTAATTTACCGGACCGGATTGACCTAAATCAACAATATCAGTAACTTAAATCTGGTTTTAAGACACTTAATTTTTTATTCCAGATATAAAAGAACAAACAAAGTTTATAAGAGATTTATGTACTATAACTATGGTATACAGTTTAAATGAGGAAAACTATGAAATCCGATAAAAAAATACTGGGATACGACCGGTTCTTGATGATGGCCCTCCTCAAGGAAGGTCCTCTCACACTGGAGGAACTGGATGACAAGACTATCCTCTTTTTATCCCTGATCTGGTACCAGCAGGTACCGGAAAAAGGGGAACCACTAATGGAAAGACTTTTTTTCACCCTGGCTCATCTGCGTTCTGAACTGGAAGATGAACGGAAGGATAAAAGAATTGGTAAAACTGAAGAAGAGTGTGAAAAACTCATTGAAAGTGGATGGGTCGCCCTGGTCGATGATCATTACTCCCTTACTGAAGAAGGAAAAAAGGAAGCCCAGAAATTTGTGGACCGCATGGAGAAGAAGGCCTCTCTGGTACGCAAGGACTTCTTCAAACCGGATGCAGCTGCCCGTAACACCACTGTACTGGATGCTTTCCTGGCAGTGATGAAGTTAGGGTCTGGTCTGGTCAGTGGTAGTGTGGGGCTGACTGCCGATGGTACCGATGCCACCATGGACACTGTTTCCGCCTTCATGGTCTGGTTGGGAATTAAATACCACCGGGAAACCATCTCCACCCTTCTGGTAATATTCGGATTATTCTTTGCCTCGGTCAGTATTGGTTACGACTCAGTCACTCATCTTATAAGCGCATTCTACGGTACATTGACCCCAATGGGTATGCCTTACCTGGTGATAGCAGTGGAAGGAATTGCCATCCTGGCCGCGGTCTTCCTGTTCTACTACCAGCGCTACGTGGGAAAGGTGAATTCCAACCTGACCCTTATTTCACAGTCTGTGGATTCTAAAAACCATATATTTATCGGCCTGTCAGTTATTGCTGGTGCAGTATTCACCATGCAGGGGATTTACTTCGTGGATGCCCTGATCGCACTGTTTATCTCTGTGGGTATATTCAAAGATGCGGTGGACCTACTCCGGGAAGCTATATCAGCCAGGAAAGGGGAAGAAGAGGATTATTCACAGTACCGTCTGCCTATGGAGGAGTGCTGGGAGGAGAACAAGCTCCGGGCCTTCCAGAACTGGATACTCTACATACTGTGGACTGGTGACCGTAAAACCAGGGATGAAATCATTGAATCATTGCAGGATGCTTTCCACCCCGATAATTACATCCCTGTGCTTTCCGAGCTTGATGCCACCTGTTCCGATGTCCATGACTTTGATGGTGACTGGGATAACATGACCCAGCCCCTGGTGGAGCTGGAGTTACTGGTACTTGAAGATGAGTACTTCCGCCTGACTGAAAATGGTAGCCAGTACCTGCAGGACTTTGTGAGTAACTTTGACTACTACGATGTCCATATGTCCGATACTATACTCCTGGCCATGGCTGAAGATGAACTACATCACCCTGAAGATCAAAAATAGGATAAATTATAGTTGAATAAAGAAATAGGGATTAATTATCTCTATTTATCTTCACTATTTTTTAAACGATTATTTCCATTAAAAAAAAGTTTAAACAAACTAAAAAGAATAATTATGACTTTTTTAGAGTCTTTTTCTGGATTCAATGGCTGCACTGGTAATTTGCCTGTATTTAGTCCTTAAATATTCCATGTTCTCCTCAATAAGTTCGTTGATGAATCTTTCAACACTCTCATCGTCGAGAAAATCGCGTATCCTGTAAAATCTGGCCATAAAAAAGATCTCCTAAATAACAGAACCTATATTGATGAGCGGAGTTTATATATTTATGGTTTTCCTGGACGTATACGAACTGTTCGGGTCAATGGAGAACTCTTACCTTCAAAAGTTAAATTCGTAGAAGATTAAGGAAGAGGAAATTGAGAATTGATTGATTGGTTGGTTGGCCTTAATTTTGATTAATTTTAGGGTGAAACAATTTTTCCCTAAGATATTATTTATTCTTGGCTTCCAGGAGTTTTTTAAGATCATCCATTTCTTCCTGGAGTCTGTCTATTTTTTTATCCACTGCTTCCAGTTTCTTTTCCAGTACTGTTTCCTTATCTTCGGTTTGCTCAAAGAACAGTCCAGTTATTTTAAAAGCAGCGTAGCTCACGAAGGCCAGTCCACCAATAATTATGATTAAAGTGGCAAATCTCCCACCAATGGTGTGGGGATAAATATCACCGTAGCCCACAGTGGTGATGGTTATCAGTATGTACCAGAGGGCATCATCCAGACTGTTTACACTGGGGTTCACTCCGTATTCAAAGAAGTAGAACAGTATTGCCCCGGAGATTATGACGAATATTAGGGTTATAACACCGTACTCCAGGTTGGCCCGTTCAATGTAATCAAAGAGGCCCACAATATTCCTTCGCAGAAGGGATAGTATTTTGATCAGGCGGAAGTATCTGAATATTCCTGAATATCCTGCCAGGAGAATTTCAGGCACCATACCAATTATATCGAACCAGTTGTTTTTCAGGTACTTGACCCGGTCATCAGCCTGGTAAAGCCGGTGCACAAACTGGGAGGCTAAAATAAATACCACTATTAAGTCAAAGAGGAGGATGATCTGGTAGGTTTCCGAGTTCACCTGTACAAAGATTATACCGGTTAACAGGATAACATCCAGAAGAGTTAACCCAATTATCACCGCATCAGTAATCTTTTTTACTTCCCGATTCCCTATAAACCGGTTTAAATTTATATTTTTCATGCAAACCTTTATTTTGATTAATGCTCCCTGATTCATGCCAATTACGGGATTAAAAATAAAAAAATCGAAAATAATTCCTATTGATTCATTTGTACAAGGATTATAGTGTGATTTTACTAGGATAAATAGGGTTTGTTTAGGTATTGATTAATGACAAAATAGAACTAGGTTAAATTTACTTCGTAACTTCGTAATATAAGGCTATAACGAAATATAGTAAATCACCCTCAAAGATCATTGAATGTATTCTCAAATCAAACATTTAAAAACTAATAAAAAATTAAAAAAGAAGCCCAATTCCCACCAAATCAGGAATTAAGCTATTTACATCAAACTCTGCTCTTTTTTGCTGAAGATCAACGAGGATATCAAGATCATCACTAAAGCAAATACCGCGATTATAATGACATCCAGATATACAGGCAGCACTGACTGGTGCAGAATTATACCCCTCAGGGCATCCACCCCGTAGGTCAGGGGATTGGCATAGACTGCTACCTGTAACCAGCTGGGAAGTCCGGTTATGGGGAACAGTGCTCCACTGAGGAGGAATATGGGCATTACAATGAAGCTCATTATGAGGTTGAACCCCTCCATACTGTCGGTGAAGGATGCAATCAGAAGTCCCAGCCCAGAAAGTCCCAGGGATATGATGATTATAACCAGGATTGATCCCAGGAGAATGTACACGTCCATGGGGACACTGACCACGAAGGACAAGAGCAGTAGTATAACTCCCTGGATAAGGGCCGTGGTACTGATTCCAATGGCCTTTCCCATGACAATGGCTGGACGAGAAATGGGTGCCACCAGTATCTCCTTTAAGAATCCGAATTGCCGGTCCTGTATCACCGAAAGCCCGGAGAATACCGAGGTGAAGAGGATGGTCTGGGCAATGATTCCAGGATAGATGAAGGCCTGGTAACCACCGGCTATGTTCCCGAACCGCATGGCTGATCCCAGGCCGGTTCCGAATATCAAGAGCCACAACAGGGGAGTTACCACCGAAGTGACAATACGTGAACGGTAGCGCAGGAATTTCTTGTTCTCCCTGAGCCAGATAGTGTAGATTCCCTCCAGTTCCGCCATGATTACCCCTCCTCCTGGATGGTTCTACCGGTGTACTTCAGGAACACATCCTCCAGGTTGGGGTGTTCCAGTTCTATGGAGTAAACGAAGATCTCATGTTTATTGGCGAAGTTCACCAGCTCCGCCACCAGGTTCTCCCCCCTCTCCACCAGGAGCTTGATCTCCGAATCCATAACGTAGGTTTCCTTTACAAAGTCCAGTTTCTCCACCAGCCTGGTGAATTCTTCCAGTTTGTCCACCTGCATGGTAATAGTGTCCGCCTTAAGCTCTCGTTTCAGGTTGCGGGGCGAATCCGAGGTTATGATATGTCCCTGGTTGATTATGGATATCTCATCACACAACCGGTCCGCCTCTTCCATGTAATGGGTGGTCATCAGCACCGAGACATCCTGATGCTGGTTTAACTCCTTGATATATTCCCATATACTCTCCCGGGTCTGGGGGTCCAGTCCCAGGGTTGGTTCATCTAAAAAAAGCACTTTAGGATGGTGTATGAGTCCCCGGCCTATTTCCAGGCGGCGTTTCATACCCCCAGAGTAGGTTTTAACGAATTCATCGGCCTTCTTACCCAGGGCAATGAGATCCAGTATCTCATCAATACGCGTCTGACGGACGTCTTTGGGCACACCGTAGAGTGAGGCATGCATTTCCAGGTGTTCACGGCCAGTGAGCATGTCATCCAGTGCTCGGGACTGGAAAACAATCCCAATAGATTCCCTAACCTCTTTGGGCTGTTTCCTGACATCATACCCATTGACGGTGGCGGTTCCACTGGTGGGATGGAGAATGGTACACAACATGGATATCAGTGTGGTTTTACCCGCCCCGTTAGGCCCTAATACCCCGTAAACACTATTTTTAGGTACTTTAAGATTCACACCGTTGACTGCCGTGAAATCATCATATTTTTTGGATATATCCTGGGTCTCGATAATGTATTCCATGCTCTTCCTCCCGGTAAGTTGCCCTTAAATCCCAGTTAATTTATCTTTAAATAAATGTGTTTCTGGTAAGATTTAATCATTATGCCCCATTTTGATATTAATTTTATGGTTAAATTATTAATTTTATAAAATCCATATAAAACACTAGTTTAAGTAAAAACTAAACCGGGGGGATACACTATCATTGTGAAACTGATAAAATCAGAGGGGATAGCCCACCATTCTTATTTTATTGAGGCCACTGGTCGGGCTATAGTGGTTGATCCACGACGCGACGTGGATATCTACCTTAAAATGGCAGAAACAACGGGATTGGACATAACCCATATTTTTGAAACCCACCGCAACGAAGATTACGTTATCGGCTCCCTGGAACTGGCCCAGGCCACCGGGGCAGAGATATTCCATGGGAAAAATCTGGAATTTGCCTACGGAACCCCGGTAAGTGAAGGGAACACCTTCAAGTTTGGGAATGCTGAGCTAGAAATATTGGAAACACCAGGACACACACCTGAAAGCATATCACTGGTTTTAAGGGATAAAAATGTGTCTGATGCTGCTCAGATGGTGTTTGCCGGGGATTTGATCTTCGCCGGGGAAACCGGGCGTATAGACCTTTTAGGGGAAGATAAAAAGAAAAAAATGGCGGGTTTACTCTACGACAGTATCTTCCAGAAGATCATACCCCTGGGGGACGAAACCATTCTGTGCCCGGCACATGGGGCGGGTTCCATCTGCGGGGCAGATATACGTGAACAAGATTACACCACCCTGGGCTACGAGAGGAAAACCAATCCCCAGTTACAATGCACCAGTAGGGAAGAGTTCATTCAGATGAAAGTGGCAGAAGAACTTTACACCCCACCCTACTTTAGGAAGATGGAGTTTTTTAACCAGAATGGAGCTCCATTACTGGGTAGACTACCTTATCTTCGGGCATTGACCCCTAAAATCCTGAAAAAAATGAAAAATGAAGGCGTACAGATAGTGGATGTCCGTAAACCCACCAGCTTTGGTGGGGCACACCTCCCTGGCAGTTTAAATATATGGCGTGAGGGTGTTCCGGCCTTTGCTGGCTGGTTTTTGAATTACCAGGACCCCATTATTCTGGTGGATGATCAGGACCATAACTGGGATGAGGTTCGCCAGGCGCTGGTTAGGCTGGGCTTTGACAATATTTACGGTTACTTGGCTGGTGGTTTCCCTAACTGGTACCTCCATGCCGAGAAGATTGAAACTCTGAAGCTCTGGAGTGTGCAGCAGTTAAAAGAAAATTTAAAGGATGATTTTTTCCTTCTGGACGGGCGTATGATAGATGACCGGCAGGAAGGCTACATAGAAGGATCCCACCACATATACACTGGTGAGGTGCCCGTGAGGATATCAGAAATCCCCCGTGACCATCCAGTGGTGGTTTACTGTGACTCTGGATTTAAATCAACCCTGATATGCAGTTACCTTAAAGGGGAAGGTTTCACTGATCTGACCACTGTCCTGGGTAGTATGACTGCTTGGAAACAGGCGGGTTACCCTGTGGTAAAGGATTAAACCGGGAACAAATCATCACTTAATGAATATTATATTGCAATAAATCCGTAAAATACCCCAATATATAAAAATAGCAGGTGATACCTTTGGATATTTTGAAAATTCCGACCATGGAAAAGGAAGAGTACGATAGATTTATCTCTGAGGAGTACGTGAGTAGAATTGCCTTTAAGGGAGATTATCCCTACATTGCCCCATTTTTGTATGTTTTTAAGGGGAAAAATATCTACTTCCTCAGTACCCGGTACGGTAAAAAGGTGGAACTTTTCAGGAGCAACCCCCAGGTGGCAGTGGAGATTGAAAATTACAGTCCGGACCTTGCACAGTACCGTTTTGTGACACTGCAGGGTAAGATAGATGAAGTTGACCAGGAGGAGGAGAAGCTCCAAGTAAGGGAGATGTTCGTGGATCTAATAAAAAACAAAGATCTCTCCCCTAATATATTGGCGGCCCTAGGTCACTCCCCCCAAGACCCCCTGGAATCATTAATCCATAGTGAAAAATCAGTGGTGTGGAAACTGGTGGAGGTAAAGGAGATAGTGGCCCTTAAAAATTCATGATACTTCAATAATGGGCACAGTTTATTAGCTACTCTCACCCCAAAAGGAATGTATAAGTTATAATTAAACAGAATAGGAGCGCCTTTTATATAAAAAATGGAGGATTGATAAGTTTATGGAAAATTTTAATTTGAGGGAAGTTCCTCGCTTAATTGCTTCTATATTGATAGTTTTCTTTTCCGGTGCAGTGGGGAGTCTGGCCACTTTCCCGGAGATAACCACTTGGTACGCTGCACTGGCCAAACCAGCCTGGACCCCACCTAATGAGTGGTTTGGACCCATATGGACCACTCTTTACATCTTAATTGGAATAGCACTTTTCCTGGTGTGGAGACAGGGGTGGGACCGGCGCGATGTGCGGTTTGCCATAGGAATATTTGCAGTGCAACTGGTACTGAACATCCTGTGGTCACTGGTGTTTTTCGGATTGCACTCCATATTGGGCGGATTTATAATAATATTCTTACTGTGGATAGCCATACTGGCTAACCTGGTGGCATTCTACGTTCTATCCAAACCAGCCGGACTCCTATTTGTTCCCTACATAATCTGGGTTAGTATTGCATCCTATCTAAACTACAGTGTGATGTTATTGAACTAAAAAAATGTTTAAACCAAAAATAATGCAAATACTTAAACCCATTAATTTTTTTTATTATTTTTCGTAATACAGTTCCTGAAACTTGATGGTATATTGGGTGCCTCTGGTGCGGTCAATCTCCATTTCCCCGTTTAATTGATTCACCAGTGTACGGACCACCAGTAAACCCAGTTTCTTGGATTTTTTTGGATCAGTGTTTTCTGGCAAGCCAATTCCATTATCGGCAACTTTGAGGACGTAAAACCCATTATCTGATTCTAATTCCACCTTAATATTACCAGTTCCCTGAGGGAAGGCATGTTTGATGCTGTTGGATGCCAGTTCATTGATTATGAGACCACAGGGCATGGCGGTTTCAATACCCATCTCTCCACTGGCAATATCCGTGTTTAAGGTGATGGATCTTTTATCCACACGATAAGAATTGAATATATCCTCTAAGAGTTTATTTACATAGTTTCCAAAGTGTATATTGCCCATGTTCTTGGACTGGTACAGGTTTTCGTGGATCATGGCCATGGTCCGGACTCTCCCCTGGCATTCCCATAATATAGAGGCGGTTTCCGCATCTTCTACCCGGATTCGCTGCAAACTCAGAAGACTGGATATGATCTGCAGATTATTCTTCACCCTGTGGTGAATTTCCCTTAATAAAACTTCTTTTTCTTCTAAAGAATTTTTAAGACTGGTTTCTACAATTTTTAGTCCGGTGATATCTTCCATAATTAATAAAACACCATTAATTCCACATTTATTTTTTATAATGGATGGCCTGGCCCGGAAGATCACTTCTTTTCCATATTTATTCCTAACCACCAGTTGAACCTGTTTTAATTCCTTTCCTGAAAGTAAACCATTGAAAAATGACTTTGCTGCCTCATACTCCTTTTCTATCAAGGAGACAATGGCCATGAAGTTCTTTCCAATGATTTCATCCTTGCTAAATCCAAAAACTTCTTCAAATTTAGTATTCACTTCTACAACGTTACCTTCACAATCAAATAGGAGAATAGCTTCAGCTGCATTTTCAAATATGCTTTTAAACTTCTCCCTTGATTCTTCAATGGCTTTTTTAGATTTCTGTAATTCAGTCATGTCCAGAACAGAGATCATACTCTTCTGGGTGTCGGGGATCATGGCCACCGTAAGATAAACGTACTTAACCG
>NZ_CP022706.1:1990000-2005000 GCF_003491305.1 Methanobacterium sp. BAmetb5 | reverse complement strand
TGTGGACGGTGTGAGCCTCAGTGTAAATGAAGGTGAAATATACGGAGTGGTGGGCCTTTCTGGAGCCGGTAAAACCACCTTATCACGTTTGTTATATGGTCTGACTGATCCCAGCAGTGGGCATATCAAGGTGAAATTGGGAGACCAATGGATAGACATGACCCAGAAAGGTCCCCTGGGACGTGGGAGAGTGAAGCCCTACCTTGGAATCCTGCATCAGGAGTACAGTCTTTACCCCCATCGTGATGTGCTGGGAAACCTGACTGAATCAATTAGTCTGGAATTACCCGCAGAATTTGCCAGGATAAAAGCATTATATGTTTTAAATGCCGTGGGATTTGACGAAAACTATGCGGAGAAGATACTCCACAAATACCATGATGAGTTGAGTGGAGGGGAACGCCACCGGGTGGCCATAGCCCAGGTGCTGATCAAGGAACCGAAAATCGTGATTTTGGATGAACCCACCGGTACCATGGACCCCATTACCAGGGTTCAGGTTACCGATTCCATCAAAAAAGCACGTGAAGAACTGAATCAAACTTTCCTTATAATATCCCACGATATGGACTTTGTACTGGATGTTTGTGACCAGGCCTCCATTATGAGGGGAGGTAAAATCCTTAGAACCGGCCTACCTTCGGAAGTTATTGAAGATCTCACTCCCAAGGAGAAAAATAAAATGTTAAGTAATGGTAAAACTGCTTAATCTAATTTTATGGGCTGATTAACCCTTCAAATAAGAGTTAATCAGCAGAGTTCTTTTTTTAAACGTCTAGAATTAAAATCTCGAGAATTAAACCTTAATTTAATCTGAGATAGGTTTAACTTCCAATTAACAATTAAAAGGTGATAAAGTGTACCGAATACTTTTATTAGCTTTAGCTATAGGTGTGATTGTTTTTATAATCATAAACGATCCTCTGAAAAGATAATGGGAATGATATAATACTAAATTTCTTTTGAGAGGTTGTAAAATCAGGAAAAATCTAAAAATTATTGTTGTTTATTCATGATGTTTAATGTTTATTTATGAAGGTCCTCTCCAATTAGAATCTCTAAATTCAAATAAAATTACCATCGCCTAATTTTTATGGGTTAACCCAGCATAAATGGTTATTCCCACCGATAAACCTCCCACCAACCAACATATGGGGGAAGTGAATGAAATTCCTGAAATAACTCCAAAACTGATGGCTATTACTGCACATAGGGCGAAAATTAACAGGGCGAGAACCCCACCCATGGCCACCCCAAAAATCACCAATCCAATTACTAATTTAAGCTTCTTGAATAATTTACCATTCTTCCTTGCTTTGTTTTCCCAGAAATTTGATAAGGAAGTTTTCAGTTGCTGAGGGTAACCTTCTTCCTTATCCTCCTGGTAATCGGAATATTTCATAATGTTTATCCTAATTATGCCTATTATGCTGGGATTTTGTTTATTTTAAGGGTGTTTAGTATTTCACTGTAGGCAGTCTGGTATTCTGATTTGAAATCCATCTGCAGAGTCCGGACCTTGGCATCTCCCGATCCCAACAGTATAAATATGTAGGGCCCATTGGTATCAGTTCCTTGCCAGGTGCGGTACGATTCATATTTACCCAGAGAACCTTCATTATAAACTCTTTGAAGATTTGTCAGATTACTGGTTGAGAAACGAACGTTTCCAACGTAGTTATCAAAATTAGATGTATCGTTGGATTGGTAGAAGTCCACCAGGGTGTAATCTTCGTGGGTGTACTGCACCGCCACCAGGGAAGGGGGATAACTGAAGGTGATGTACTGGTCTTCAAATGTCCCGCTGCTACTTGTTTCCTTATATGAAGTGCTACTGTTCCAGTAGGATAGTGCCGCTACCACCACAACCATCACAACCAACAACAATAACAGGATGTTTACTTTCCTAGATCTCACTGTTTCTCTAATTAAATCGCCTCCATTTTGGAGCAAAAATACTGGTTAATTACTAACAAAAATTGTAAATCCATTAATTATCCCTAATTCACAATTAAAATATTTTTATATTATTATAGATAGTCCCCGGTTATAAGAATATTTTCCCAAATTACACCCATATTAATTAAGTGATCATAAAGGGTGAATTAAAACAATGCCCATTGATTTACCCTTAAATCCGAAAAATATTCTCATTCATAAAATATAAGGTTAATTCCAGACCATCTTTACTGCCTTAATTTTTCCTGCACCTTATTACTCTCCAATTCATTTAAAGCATTAGATGCAATCCATTTAGCACTTTTAGAATCGATATTATGTATTTCCCTGGCAACGACAATGGCTTTCCGGTTCAAATTACTGTTCTTCTTACCAATATGTCGTAAAGCCCAATTTACAGCTTTTTTCACATAATTACGATTATCAGTTGATTCTTTGATTATTAGGGGGAAGAACTGTTCAAATTTCTCATCGGGGGCTTTTTTATCATGAACTGCCACTACGGCAATTAGGGCGAAAGCCGCTCTTTTGGTGAATTCTTCTTCACTTTCACTCCATTGAAATATTTTTTCATAGGCCAGGGGAGTCATACGGAATAGTTTCATGCAGCACTGGTCGCAGATCTCCCAGTAATCAAATTCGGCCACCCACCTATCCATCTGTTCTGAGGTTATTTTTCGAGGATCTTCCACCATACAGGCCAGTATCCTGGTTTCTCGGTAGCCTGCTTCCCAGAGCTGTGCTGCCAGTTGATGGTTTTTGCCCACTGCCCGGGCAATCCTTCTAAGATCAGGGATGCGGACAGCATAGGTTTTCTGGGGATTGATTCCAAAACGAGCCATTCCCTCCACATCCTCTGGGTTGGAAAGTGATTCAAGTTCCTGGATGATTTCACGGTAATTCATTACACTCTCTCTTTTCTGGTTATTTAACTTGACTTTACTATCTTTATTTGCATTTAAGCCCAGTACCCCAACTGTAGGGTCATACCAACAGAATGAGAATGGTGAGTGAGATTATGCTGAGTGCTGTGCTCAGGAATATACAGGCCGCAGTTACCTTTATATCCAGGTCGTAGGTGATGGCCAGAGCCAGACTGAGCATTGCCGAAGGCATACCCGCCTCCACAATGGTCACGGTTCGATCCAGACCAGTAAGCCCCACCAACCCCACCACTAACACGGCAATTAAGGGAGATATGACCAGTTTAAGCAGGGAAACAAAGGATGCCACCCCAAAATACTCTTTAATACCCCTAAATTCCAGCGACAGACCTAAAGACAACATTATCAATGGTATGGCCGCACCACTGAGGTAACCAAGGACACTGGGAATCACCGACCCCAAAGGGGCGTGTAGTAAATTGGCAACTATCCCCAGGATAACTGCCAGTAACGGGGGGAACAGGACGGAACGCTTGAGGATATCCTGGTACCGGCCGCCATACATCACCAGGAAGAAAATTCCGAAGGATATGAAGAGTATGGTGGAACCTACATCGTAAAATACTGCCCTCACCAGTCCTGCAGTTCCAAAAACTCCTAGAGTAACCGGATAGCCTAAAAATCCGGAGTTGAAGAGGGTGGATGCTGCCACCACTCCCCATCTTGTTTTGGTAGAGTAACCCTGGAAGTAGGTGAAAATATAAGCTATTATCCCCGATATCAACCCCATGGTGATACAGGTGAGGGTAATGGTCCCAAATGTTTTCATATGGGATAGGTCGGCCTGGTACATGGCCAGGAAGATCAAGGCAGGGATGGCTATGTTTACCACGATTTTATTCAGGGTCTGGGTATCTTCCGCCTTTAAAAAATCGAATCTACGGCATATGTAGCCGATGATGATCATCACCACAATGGCCAGAATGGTTTCATAGGAGTTCATGTGATCTAACTATCTGTTCAATCCACCATTATTCTGTTACTTTTTTTGTTTCTGTTTGGCTTTTAACTAAATATCCCATTCCCATAGTTATAACTGGTATTATGAGATAGGTAATTCCAATATCTGCCATGTAATCATTTAAAGTCATCTGCATAGGACTGACTGGCAAAAACATGATTAAATCAATGATTACGTTGATTAAAAACCATGTCAACCAATTAAAATGCTTTCCTTTACAAATTCCTTTTGAATGCTTTTTAAGTAAGTGCAGGCCAGTAAAACCGTGATTATGGTCAGCACCAGCGGCATGATTGATTCAAAGAGGGGGTTTCCACTGGTTTTAAGTGGGTAGATGAAGAAGGAAACCAAAAAGGGGATCAACCATTAAAAAGCCCAATAGGATTATTTTCAAGTATCGATTCATAATTAACCCCAGCTTTTTTTTATCCATCCCCATCTATCTAAAAAATAAAATGGATTTTAACGCTTATTTTTTCATCACCGGGAAGCACATCTCAGTTACCAGTTCACTTTCTGGAGTTTCGTTGGGATCAGAGATGTAAGTCTCCAGGGGCGGCCCCACAATTTCATAACCATTTTTATAGGCGTGTTCCGCCAGTGCACCTATAGCCACCCCACATTCACTGTAAGGACCCTTATAAACAGTTGATAAAACCAGCTGTTCCGGTGTTGTTTTTATCTTCACCCTTCCTTCCTCTTCCGCCTCACCAGCAAAGGGCATGGCTATTTCATACTGGAGCTCTTCCACCGGTACTTCCTGAGGACTGTTGAAGTACACCCCAAATGGTGGGCCCATTATCTGCAGGCCTTTGGCCATTATAAACCCGACCACTTCCCCCATGAGGACTGGTACTTCCTCATAGGATCCTTTATAGTTTATGTACGCCACCTGTCTTTCTGCAATCTTCTTTTCATTTATTTCCATTCTTCCACCTCTAGAGATTTTCTTCCTTTTTGATTTTCTCAATAAATTGTTCTACCCAGGCCACCTCGGTTTTAAGTACCGCCAGGGGCCTGCTGAAAAGGGCAACCACATAGTAAGGAGTATTTAACTTTTCCTGAGTCTTCACTGAACTTTCCAGGAATTTAATCCTACCCTGGGCGGATTCTACGTAATTTTCCAGGCAGTTAATAACTTCCCGTGGTTTTAAATAGTTAAGATAGGCCAATCCCAGATCAAAGGAGGAAATCAACTTTTTATTCCAGGACAATAGGTCCCGGAGTTCTGCTTCCATGGTACTTTTTCCCGAGGAAGTTATGGTGAAAACTTTCCGGGAGGGTTTTCCCTCTACCTTTTCCAGTTTCGATGTAACCAGTTCCTTCTTTTCCAGCTTCTTTAAGACATAATAAATTGATGAAAAGCCTATAGGAGTCCAGTTACGCATCCCCCATGCTTCAATGGTCTTTTCAATCTGGTATCCGTACTGTGGTTCCTCGTAGAGCAGGCCCAGTATGGCCACCTCCAGATCTGATATTCTAGGCATATAATATCCTAAGTATATAATAGTATATAAAGATTTCTGAATAAACATTTAAAAAAAATAATTAAAGAAATTAAACATTCTGGGAGCTTAAAAAAGTCTTAAATACTTATTTTTAACGAATTAAATTATAAAAATAGAAAAATACAGATTAAATAATCTTTCTAATTTGTATGAGTGTCAAAAGAATTACCAGAAGAATAGACCATAGCAACATGGCAAAATAAGTTAGTTTATAGGCTTTAAAGGTATCCCATGTCTTCAAAGGCTTTATTCTCTGTACATAAAATGTAATCACCCCAGATAGATTTATGCACACCAAGTTCACCAGAAATAACAGGAAAGCCCCTGTAGCCAGATAATAATATCCTGATCCCAATAAAAGTCCAAAAACAGATAAGGGAGGAAGTAAAGCTACTGCCACCATAACACCGATAAGTGCACTGGACACATCAGTAGTGAACGCTATTGACCCTGCAATACCCGATGCAAAAGCCAGGACTATCCCTGCCAGGGCAACATCGGTCCTTAGTGCTATAGCTGGAATAGAAGGATCGAAGTTGACCACGGCTCCAATTATTACCGCTATGATTATAGAAAGGACAACACCAGAAATGATACTTTTTAAAGAAATAATGGCAAGATCGGCATCTCTAAGAACAGTTGCCAGAGACAATCCCATATTCGGACCCAAAAGAGGTGCAATGACCATAGCACCAATGATAACCGCCACATTATTGTTCAAGACACCAATACTGGCCACCAACGACGATAACATCACCATGATAAAATAGATCCTAGTTGGTTTACTTACCGACAGAACATTGGAATATAATTCTTCACGGCTTATTCTCTCTGCAGCAACTGATTCACTATTATTCTGAGATTTTAAGCTATTATCATCAGATATTTCATCAATACGAGGTATAGATGCTTGCACCGGGAGAATGAATATTCTAAACCCATCTAAGTGGGAGAAACGTTTTTCCAATCGATCCAAGATATTTTCACTATCTTCAGTAGTCAAGAGAATCTTAAAAAGTGTTAAGTCATTGCCCAACTCCATATCCAGTATTTCTAGAATTCTGTCCTCCTTTAGCATCTCCACTACTTCTTCCTGATATCCTCGAGGAATAACTACCTCTATTAACCTTAGGGTCATGGTAAACACCTTCATTAATCATCGGATTTCATAATCGAACCACATCAAAAACACCTTGTCTCTGGAAAATCAGAAAAATGAATATTATTAACATTAATATCCAAATAATTAATGCAGCATTAGTCATTTTTTTAGCTTTAATGAGTTTTTCGGGAATAATAGGACGTATTCTCTGAATAAGGAAGGTCATAATCCCTGCTAAATTGATGCACACCAAGTTCACCAAAAAGAGTAAAAGAGCTCCTGAAGCCATAAAAAAGTTTCCGGAACCTAAAAGTAACCCAAAAGCGACCAGTGGAGGAAGTAAAGCCACAGCCACCATAACACCCACCAAGGTGGTTCTAAAACCTCGAGTGAAAGCCAGGGCCCCCACAATGCCTGAAGACAAAGCAAGCGTAACACTACCCAACCCAACATTAGTTCTCAGGAAAAGCTCAGGTATGGTAAGATCCACTACTGCAAAAAGGCCAATGAAAGTTGATATCAACAAGGCGGTTATAATTCCAGTTAAATTAGTTTTAAGAGCTTCAATAGCCAGATGCATATCCCCCAACACTATTGCCAGAGCTAAAGCTACGTTTGGTCCAAAAAGGGGCGCTATGACCATAGCCCCAATAATAACCGCCACATTATTATTCAAAACACCAATGGCCGCTACCAGGGAAGAAAGTACAATCATCACAATGTACACCCTGGAAAGACGAGACATATCGGAGATGTCTGCATAAATTTCCTGACGACTTAAACGGTCCACCAGTTCCCTAGAACTCAACCGATTGACTAATCCTTCTAAAATAAAAGTATCTTCTTCTGTTTCTTCAGACAGAATTTTTGAGGGTGTTTCCGGTAAGGGTATAGATGCTTCAACTGGCACCAGAATAACTCTAAATCCTTCTACACCAGAGCAGTGTTTCTGGAGTAGATTGAGTATAGCTTCGGTTTTTTCACGACGAATCAGTATGTTAAGAATCATTTGCCCATCTGTGGAGTTAGTATGCCACATAGAAAGCACATCATACCTTCTTAAAAGTGTTTCTATATTATGGTCCCTATTTTCTGCAGGTATTGTTGCTATGATTAAACGATAAGCCATTTTATCATCTTAATTGATTAACAGTATTACTATGTGACTATTATCATTTAACAAGTTTCATAATTTGTTAAATTTTTAGCTTAATGCTTTAGTTATAGAGTAATTAGTGAATCATTTGATCAAATAACCACTTAACAGCCCAACCATCAAGATATAAATAATAAATCTATAATATTGAATAATGGATGTTTGTGTAATAATATCTAATTTAAAGGCGTATGAGGATGGCCAATACATGAAAACAAGGATTAAATCGAATATAGTTTTTTATAATACTCTGGCCATCATCACCGGAATTTTCTGTGGGATAATAGCAGTTGCCTTCCGATATTTAATATCAGGATTTCAGTATTTGTTTTTCAATGAATTGGGGTCATTTTTAGATTTTTGTTATCCATATTACATAATAATAATTCCCGCCATAGGCGGGATACTGGTAGGGCTTTTAACGCATTATTTTGCCAAAGAAACAAAAGGACATGGTGTTCCAGAAGTAATGACCGCAGTTACACTTCATGGAGGGAAAATAAGACCCATTGTTGCTGGAGTTAAAGCCATTGCTTCTGCAATCTGCATTGGTTCGGGTGGATCTGCAGGGAAAGAAGGGCCCATAATTCAGATTGGATCTACTGTGGGTTCCACCATAGCCCAAAAACTGGGATTAACCCCCTACCAGACCAAAGTCCTGGTGACTTGTGGTGCTGCCGGGGGGATTGCAGCTATCTTTAACACCCCCATTGCCGGAGTACTATTTGCTTTAGAACTTATACTAAGAGAAGTGAAACTTAAATCATTAACACCTATTATTATATCCGCAGTATTTGCCACCATTACAGCAAAAGTCTTATTGAATTATTTAGGAGTTGAAGCAACATATATTTTCTTTTTACCCCAATACACCCTGAAAACACCCGTGGAAATCATATTTTACCTATTGTTAGGGCTGGTAGCCGGAGTTGTTGCCATAATTTTCACCAAGTCCCTTTATGGAATTGAGGACATCTTCGAAAAAATAAAAGCACCTGAATTTATAAAACCAGCAATAGGCGGTTTATTTGTGGGTATTATTGGTCTGGTCCTTTTTTTATCTTCAGGTAATCCCTACATATTTGGAATTGGATTTGAAACCATGGATCTGTTGTTCGGTGGGCAAATCGTGTTTGCAGTAATTTTTGCTTTGATCTTCTTGAAGATAATAGCAACTTCCCTTACTCTGGGCTCTGGTGGTTCTGGAGGAGTTTTCACGCCCGCCCTATTTATTGGTTCCATGACTGGTGGTGCCTTTGGAACGGTGATTCATAAAATTTTCCCCACCATAACCGCAACTTATGAAGGATACGCCATTGTGGGCATGGCTGCCGTGTTTGCCGGTGGAAGTAACGCAATTTTAACTGCAATTGTCCTGGTCTTTGAAATGACCGGTAATTACATGATAATTTTACCGGTAATGTTGGCCTGTGTAATAAGTACTTCCTTTTACAAGTTTTACATGGAAGACACCATATACACGGTGAAATTAAGACACCGAGGAATCATAATTGAACAGGAAATGGACGTTAACCAGATGAAGACCATTAAGGTACGGGATATTATGAATACAGAAGTTGAAACCGTGAATGAATATTTATCCCTAAAAAAATTATCCGAGAAAATTATAAAGACAGGTCATATGGCATTTCCAGTAGTTATGGACGGAAGATGTTTAGTTGGTATTGTGACCCATTCGGACTTCGATAAAATAGGTGAAAATGAACATGAAACACTGAGGGTAAAAGATGTGATGACCACCGAACTATTCACTGTCCAACCAGATGAAATGCTTGAAGATGTCCTGATTAAAACCGAAAATGAGGAGTTATCCCACTTCCCAGTTGTGAATCCTAATAAACCCCAAGAGATAATTGGATTTTTTACCAAAGGAGATATTATCCGAGCGTATACAAAAAAAAGAGCAAATTAAAGTTTAGCCAGTAAAAAAAAATATTTAAACATTATTTGCAAGATAAATATCTTAAATCCCAGAAACATCAATGATCTACAACCCAACCATTTTACCCCTTCACTTATTTAGGGAGTTTAAAACAACTGGGACAGATAACCATCACCTATCTTTCCGGTAAGCCTGCAGCAGCATTTTTTTCTATCACGAATTAAAAGATTGGGATCTTCTTTTTCTATGTTTTTAAAAAGGTTTTGGTAAATCTGTCTTTAAGTTTGTGGCCAGTGCTCCCTTAAATATAGCATTTATAAATATAAGAATCCAGAGTAAAACATGGAACATAATCAATTAAGGAGCAAAATGAATGACCACACCTTTATTGACTGATGCCGTTATTATTATTGGCTTATCAGTTATTGCACTTTTATTATTTCGTAAAATTAAAATTCCTGCAATTTTAGCCTTTTTTATCACCGGATTACTAGCTGGCCCCCATGGACTGGGACTGGTGCCCATTGATGAAGTAAATATTCTGGCTGAACTGGGAGTGATTTTCCTACTGTTCACCATAGGAATGGAATTTTCCCTGGAGAAATTCTCCCAGATCAAAAGGTATGTAATTATTGGTGGGGCCCTACAGCTTACGCTCACCCTGGCCGCAGTATACTTTATTTGTTTAATTTTGGGCCTTAATACCTCAGAATCCATTTTCATAGGGCTTTTGATTTCTTTTAGCAGTACAGCAGTAGTATTGCGATTGCTTCAAGAACAGGACCAGATTTACAGTATCCATGGACAGATAGCCCTGGGTATTTTAATTTTCCAGGACATTGCCGTGGTTTTAGTTCTCCTTTTCACCCCATTACTGGCGGGGGTGAGTAACGGGGCTTTTAACAATCTACCCGTATTAATAGCAATGGGAATCGGTTTGGTGGTTTTCACCATTATCAGCACTAAATGGATAGTTCCCTGGCTCATACACTCCATAGCTCGTTTCAAGAGCCGTGAGCTGTTCGTGCTGACCATTATCTTAATATGTTTTGGAGTTACCTGGATAACTTCCAGTATCGGTTTATCAACAGCATTAGGTGCATTTTTAGCCGGATTAATAATATCCAACACCGATTATAGCCATCAGGCCCTGGGAAATATCTTACCCTTCAAGGACATCTTCATGAGTTTCTTCTTTGTATCCATTGGAATGTTGCTGAATATCGGTTTTATAGCTGAAAATATCCTAATAATAATTCTTATCGCCATCATTGTCATCATTTTAAAGTCATCCCTGGCCGGCATAACTGCCGGGCTTTTAGGATTATCCTTCCGGGTCATGATATTAGTTGGTTTATTGTTAAGTCAGATCGGGGAATTTTCATTCATCTTAGCGGCAACTGGACTCCAACTGGGACTAATTAATCAAGAGTTTTTCCAGATATTCTTAGCAGTTTCCGTGATTACCATGTCACTAACCCCCTTTATCCTGGCTGCTGCTCCACGAATATCAAATTATTCCGATAAATTACCCTTACCGGAAAGACTTAAACATGGATTTTATCCCTTTCCTTCACAGACAGAAGAGGTTTTAAGTGATCATCTGATAATTGTTGGATTTGGTATAAACGGGAAAAATATGGCCAAAGCTGCTTCAAAAGCAAAAATCCCCTACGTGGTTGTGGAAATAAATCCCGAAATTGTGAGGAATGAAAAGGCCCACGGAGAATCCATTCATTTTGGTGACGCAGCCCACGGAACTGTCTTGAAAAACATTAACATTGAAGAGGCACGGATCATGGTGGTGGCCATTTCCGATGCAATAGGAACACGTAAAATCCTGGATATTGCCAAAAAACTCAACCCAAACATTTACATCATCGTCAGAACACGTTACATCCGGGACATGGAAGGCCTGTATCAGATGGGAGCGGATGAAGTAATACCCGAAGAATTTGAAACTTCCATAGAAATTTTCAGTAAAGTACTGGAAAAGTACAACTTATCACCGGAAAAAATCAATGATTTTATCCATGAAATACGGTCTGATGGCTATGAAATGTTCAGAACTCTTTCCAAAAATGAATTAATCACCTGTAGCTTAAACGAGAGTCAAGATAGGGAGATAACGTCAACCACAGTGGGTTCAGTTTCTGAAGGGAAAACTATCCGGGAATTGATAAAAAATTATGAACTGGAAATTGTGGCGGTTATGAGGGGACATAAAACCTATAAAAATGTTGATAGTAATTTAAAACTTGTCGAGGGGGATGTATTGATTGTTAGTGGTGAAAAAGACCAGTTATCGAATTTCACTAAATCCGACCTATAACCAGGTATTTTCACACCAAAAACCGAATTTCACAGGGGATCAAAAGATAAAACACTATACTCCTGCGTTTATTTCATAACCCCTAGTTCAGATTAAAAAACAGCAATGATTTATACATTGCCCCTTTAATTATAGTATATGAATGAATTGATAATATTACTTTTTTTCCTTGCGGCCTTCATATCAATTCTAGTGGGCACAGTAGCTGGTTTTGGAATGTCCACTATTTTACTACCGATTGCAGTTATTTTTATGGACTTTAAAACTGCCCTGGTACTGGTGGCCATTACCCATCTTTCGGGTAGCCTGGGAGCAGCCACTTTCTTCCGCCAGGGCCTGGATAAAAGATTGATTTTACTTTTTGGTGTCCCCAGTGTGATTTTAACCGTTTTAGGAGCATATATTGTAATTTATGTCTCTCAAAACATTTTAACTATTATTTTAGGGATATTTCTCCTGTTATTCTCCATTTATTCACTGAGTCACCCTGATTTTAAGATCAACACCGGGAAACTTAACACCATTATTGGGGGAAGTTTATCTGGATTTTTACAGGGTTTCATGGGGATAGGTGGTCCTTTAAGAGGATATTTCCTTATCTCCTGTGATCTGGATAAAACAACCTACATCGCCACCTTAGCCATTATAGCCATACTTATCGATGTAACCAGGATACCCATCTACCTCACCACCAACCTGCTTGGTGCCCAGTTTTATTACTTCATCCCTCCACTGCTGGTAATTGGTGTTCTCGGATCCTACACTGGTAAAAAGATCGTTAACCGGATCCCCCAAAGCACATTTAAAAAAATCGTTCTGGTGGCCATAGGCCTGGCCAGCTTACTTTTGATTTACAATGGTATTCACTCCGTTATTTAATCCGCACTGATTCAAATGTTAAAAACCAGCCAGATGGGATCTTAAATAAAATAAGGAGTTAAAGGTTTAAGGAGTATCCGTGAATTATTTTAAGAAAGTGATCATGAAGATTTCCATCTGGTTTTGGACATGTTCTGATTCCCAATTGACTTTTTAGTTTTTAGTAAAACTAGGTGCAGGGTTACCGCCACTCCTACCATTGGGAGGAATATAAGAAGATAACTATGCTCTCTGAAAAGGTAACCGGATATAATTAACATTACCCATAAGAAAATTATACTTTTAAACTTCACATCCAGTGGTATGCCCTGTTTAGTCTGGTAATTTTCAATGTAACTCCCAAAATATCGGTTTTTAAGTATCCACTTTTCTGCTCGGGGGAAACTTTTGGTGAAACAGAAAAATGAGGCCAGGACCAGTGGTGTGGTGGGCAGGATCGGGAGAACCACTCCCACTGCTCCCACACCCAGCAGGGCTGCACCTAAACCAAAGAAAAATAATCGCCTGGTTTCCATTGTTATCCCGGCAAATCGGGGTTATATCCCCCTAATACCATTAATTTTGATCCCGGTCCATGGATTATCCTGAATAATCAGCTATCCCTATCCATAGTTATTCACAAGATTCAACTATGGTTATTCTCCAAACAATTCCGGCCAATGGTTATTCTCCGAAATGTTTCCGGAACACTTCCACCATTTCGTGGGGGTCCTTCAGGATGTAGGTTTCGTACATCTGGGCCAATTTCTCCACGTGCTCCACATCCTCCTTGCGGATGGTGATCTTCAGATCCTTACCATCGGGAAGCTGGGTGATGGTGACTCCCTCTTCCACGTCAGAGGGTAATATATAGATGGGAACGTCGGCTTTTTGGCCCATTATGGCTGCATTTGATATTAAAGTGTCTCCCATTCTCATTGCTATCTTGGCCACAGTGTTGGAGGTGGCCGGGGCAATTAACATGAATTCATATTTACCCAACTGAATATTACCGGCTAAAAAGGGAGCATTAGCATTAATTTCCACCCATACCCGGTCAAAGTTGCTTTCGATATCATTAGAGATCCCGTAGTACTTGACCACCTGGTCTCCGGATTTGGAGATGAAAACTTCTATATCTACCTTATCTTCAAATTCTACCCTTATTTTTTCCATGACCTTCATGGTTTCCAGTATTTTATCACCTGCACCGGTAATTCCCCAGGCAATCCTTTTCTTCTTGACCATACCAAAACACCTCTCCTCCTCAAATGGTAAATAAGCACATTTTAGTGATAAACACCACTAATATTCAAAGGATTAATTTCTGAGCAGATTGTTCATTCCCTCAATTAAACATTAAACTTGGTTCTATATAGAACTCAATTCCATATAAGTTTTTGTTCGATAGTTTTTTATTGAATTTCAACCAAATGTTACTCTATGGAAGAGAAATTGAAAGAAGAGAAGATCAAAATCACCCCCCAGAGAAGGGAAATTATCCGGAGGTTAGAGGAACTGGAAAAAACTCATCCCTCCTTCAACAAGATTTACCAGTCCATTAAAGAAACCCAACCCAATGTGAGCCGTTCCACAGTGCATGATAATCTTAAACTGCTGGTAGAACGAGGAATAATAAGAAGCTTCAATTATAAAGGTGAAACTCGCTACGAAATGAGTCCTGACCCACATGTCAATTTAGTGGAATGCAATGGAGAAATTTTAGACATTAAAAATCAGAATATCCACAAAAAATTGGATGAAATAATTGCCATCCTCCAGGACGAAGAGAATATTAAAATCAAGTCACTACTGGTCCTAGTGGAAAAATAAATTACAAACTGCAGTTATCAATACAAAATTTAAATATTATTATGATTAAAAAATATTAGTGTATGTTAAAAATTCCAAGTTTCAATGTGGGATTACTAACATTTCTTTTTATCTTACTTCTCTCCTCCCTTTCCATGGTTAGTGCCCATCAACCTCGCCTGGACACTCCAACTACGGTATCGGTTGAGAATCCAATTTTAGTGGATAATCCTGAAATTTCTCAGGCATTTTACGGGCAATTAAATGGTAAACCAGTTTACTACCAGATCCAGTCTACACAACCATTCCATCTGTACTTGAATCTGCTGGTGCCCACCAGCCCCGGGCAGGGTGGTGAACCAGTTTCAGCAGAGGTCACTGACAGTTCAGGTAAGGTGGTGATGTTTTTAAATGGAACTAACTCCACTTGGACACCCTACTTTGAGGAATTTGGTGGAGATTATT
>NZ_CP022706.1:1970000-1985000 GCF_003491305.1 Methanobacterium sp. BAmetb5 | reverse complement strand
CCTTAGCATGGGGTGCATCCCAGCCGCCAACAGAAAGTGTGGTTGCTGCCTTGAACAATACCCCCTGTGACACTGGATTGGATTTAAAACTTTTAAATGAGATCAAAAAGTATTTTGAGGAAATACGGGAAAAATACAGTGGAATCATAGACCCGATTACGGAACGAGTGGATACTGACGTGCTACTCTATCAGATCCCGGGAGGAATGCTTTCCAACTTCGTATCACAGCTCAAGGAACAGAACGCCCTGGACCGATACGAAGATGTTCTCGCGGAGGTGCCACGGGTGCGTAAGGACCTGGGTTACCCTCCACTAGTTACACCCACCAGCCAGATTGTGGGTATCCAGGCAGTTATGAATGTTCTTGGCGGGGAAAGGTATAAAAATCCTTCCAAAGAAGTTAAAGAATACCTTAAAGGGTTCTATGGAAGGCCACCAGCACCCATTGACCCTGAAGTTGCCCATAAAATCATTGGGGATGATGAAACCATATCCTGCAGACCGGCTGACCTGCTGGAGCCTGAGCTGGAAAAATTCCAGGAAGAAGGAGAAGAAATGGGAATAATCAACAAAGAAGAAGATGTTCTAACCTTTGCCCTCTACCCAGCAGTTGCTCCAAAATTCCTCCGGGGTGAAACAGAAGAAGAACCACTAGCTCCACCCAAATCCGAGGCTGCTGCTACCACCCCCTCAACCATACCCACAGAGTATCAGGTGGATGTTGATGGTGAAAGCTTCCAGGTTAAGGTGGTTCCCACCGGATATCTGGAAATTGAAGCCTCTGAAATGGCCAAACCTTCCGGTCCAGTGGAAGGTGGTGTGACCTCATCCATGCAGGGAATGATCCTGAAACTAAAGGTGAAAGAAGGAGACAAAGTTTCAGAAGGTGACGTGGTGGCGGTTCTAGAAGCCATGAAAATGGAAAATGACATCCACTCCCCCGAGACCGGAACTGTCCAGGAGATATTCGTGGATGAAGGAGATACTGTGGGTGCCGGGGATACCCTGATGGTTATTAAATAAATACACCATCAAATCCCATTTTTTTAATAAATATAATACCAATCCATCCATATTTTTAATAAATAGATCACAGTACCTTATTTCTATTTTTTAACCTTATATTCCTTTTAAAATAGAATATAATGCAATATTCTGTTTCCTAAGGCAAAAAACATGTCTTAAAAAAAGGTGTAAAATAAATTTGTAAAAAAAATTATTCTCCAATATCCTATCTTATATTACCATTAAGTTCCAAAAAGTATTTCTTCAACTTTTTGAGCCTTTGATTCCATTTCAACAAGTATTAAACCTATTTGAGCTCCGGTCTCAGTTAAAGCAGTGAATATAGCCTTAGAACCCGCAGGTATTAACACAATGGTACCTTTCTCTGTTTTAAGAGATATTTGACCAACAGCACCAGTTTTCATCTGGGTGGAAGCAGCTTCGGCAGCCCCCATTATAGTGGAACAAAGTGCAGAAAATATGCGAGCATCCACATCCGGTGGAGTTCGGGAACTGATAAGAAGACCTTCCTTTGAAACAATGGCACAGGCCTTTATTTGACCTACCTGCAGGAATGATGATAAAACATCGTCTAATTTTTCCTTTTTAGTTTCCATAGTGAACCTCATTGTAAAATATAATCATGAAAAATCACTGGCTCTCCAACGAACCTTCGGGATCATGGTTTATTTCCACCGAAAAGTGGCAGAATGAATAGCCACTGGTCCAGCATCTTACTTCTTCCGCAAAAACTTCTTTATGAGTCAATTCCTTAAGGATGCCGGTAATTATGCCGGTTTCGAAGTAGCAAACTGGTTCCCCAATGTTGGGTAACCCCACACAATCAATACATTCATAAACCATTATATCTATCTTTTTTCCATTTTTTACGTCTTTTTCCGCAAATATATCCAGAATACCTAGTTTATATTTGGCAAAAACTGGGGCAAGATCCTTCACACTTTTAATGAGCCCTTTTTGCACCAGTTGTGAACCGAATTCCATACCACCAACCAGATCAGTACCATGACCGCATTTAACCATTGATACCGGTTTTTTTAATGTTCCAAATCGGAAGGTAGTAACATAAATAGAGTCCAAATCGTTTTCAACATCTTTACTTAAAAAAAGACGTTTCGGATGGATTATATCATCCAAATCCATCTTTTTTCTGGGATTTCGGGGCCCGATGAATTGGCCATTTATCTTTTTTTCACCAGCCATCTCCTCTTTAACCTTGGCACGATAATACTCAATGGCCTTTTTCAGTTCATCTCTTCTCATTGAAGTCCTCACCCTGTTTAATAACTTGAACTTAACTGGGATATCCTGTGTTTTCTATTTATTTTTATAGACCAAATAAACTTAACCCCCCAAGAAAGGTTAGGTTACTCCCATCTATCTCTACCAGTTTTATCACAGTTAATAATCATGATTTTATAGTTAGTAAAAAGATCTTAAGTTTGTTAGGAGAGATGGTTCATGAGTTTGGAAGAGAGTTATTCTCGAAAAATATCGTCCAAGGAAGCGAAGAATGGTATCATATTCGTTTTAAAAGATAAGTTATCATTTTTCCCACCACTGGGAGAAGGTTTCACCCTTAGATTTGAGGGTGTGGCCAGTAATGTCCAGTTAGAGGCATATCCCTGTGTTTGCCGGGGCCCAGATAAACCACACGAACATTATTTCATCCCCTGGAACAATTTACAGGCTGGAGATAAAGTGGAAATTAAAAAAAATCCCTCCAAATCCCAAGAATACTCTTTAAAAATAATTAAAAGGGATATGGAAAACTAGGATAAGGCCACAGGGAGGGAAGATGATTATATGGCATATTCCGTCCTGTCTTCCACACCTGCAGTTTTAAATGCCCTTTTACGCCTCATGCATGATTCACAAGTCCCACAATGTTTTTCTCCGCCAAGGTAACAGGAATAACTGAGGTTCATTGGTGCTTCAATTTCATTTCCCAGTTTTACTATTTCTTCTTTGTTCATCTGGATTAAGGGGGCTTCGATCTCCACTTCATCCCAGGAACCAATTTCCAGAACACGGTTAAATGTCTCTAAGAATTCTGGAGAATTATCAGGAAAGGTCACTGCTTCCTCCAGGTCCCATCCTACAATTATCTTCTCTGCACCCTCTGCCTCGGCAAATGATAAGGCTATGGCGGTGAAAACCACGTTTCTACCAGGGACCCAGACCTTCCGGGCAGTTTCATCACATACTTCTTTATTATCCAGTTCATCCATTTTTAACTGGGGAACCTCTCCTTTACTGGTTAATACTGATCCTCCTAGCTGGGCCAGCCAGGGAAGCTTGATAACGGTGTGTTCCATACCTAATTCTTCACATATTGCCTTCGATGATTTGATTTCTATCTTTGCACTTCTTTGACCATAATCAAAGGTTAATGCATGAACTTTATAACCTTTGACAAGTAATGAGGTTGCTACCGTGGAGTCTAACCCTCCAGAAAGTACGGATATTGCCTTTTTTGATTTTATCATGGACCTTATTCTCCACATATAATTAGACTTTTTTAAACTTTAGTCCTTAATCTATTACGATTAAAGTTACTCACTAGATTTATAAAATTAAGGTTACTCATTTAGATTACTATTTGTGAATTTTACTGTTTGTGAATTTATATCTAAGCCACAGTTGGAATAGATCTGAAGTGAGCAAAGGAGAGTTTTGACATGATTTAGACTGGTTTAGGCTTATAAAAATCACCTTCCTTCTCAAAGCGTTGGTAAGGGAAAAGGTAGTTTAAAGTCTCAGATTCCTTTACCTTTCCATGGGCATCCATCAGGAAGTAGGCAATTATGGCCCCACCACTGTGAGTCATTTCGTTTTGCCAGAACCTTCTTTTGGTCTGGTTATTACCCCCAGCTTTCACTACTTTCAGGTAAAGCATGTCAGCACCAGATTCCAGGTGTGAACCCAGAATTTCCCCTTTCATCAGTTTTTCCAGGCGACTGATGCCTGTTTTTTCATCAACCGAAGCCAGAGCAGTTTCAATTTTTTCATAAACCGTGTTTAAATTCTTTAAGTTTTTAACGTAGTCCTGCTGGGATGCATCACCACTTAAAGCAGCTATTTCCTGGTCTGCTTTACTTTTGCATCTTTTTAAAAGTGATACTTCCGTTAAAAATTTGTCAGGGATGTCGGTTATGAAGGGCGGATATATGGGGTCTATTTCATGCTTCAGGGATCGGATCAATTCGGCAATTAGCGCCTCCTTAACCACTTCCACATCCACTCCCTTGATATCCACGTCAGTCCTGAACAGGGAGGCAAAATCAACAATGGAACTTAAAATTGTTGATGCCCCGGAAATGGGATCAATTGAAAGGGCCCTTATATCCTTCCCTTCAACTTCTGCTTTAATTTCGGTTTTAGATTTAAAAAGTCCTTCGTATTCCTCTTTTAAAAGCAACAACTGTCTTTTAAAGATATTATAGGAAAAGTAGTTGTTGATATCCGCTTCATCACAGATCACTACAGCGGTAATTTCCGGATATTCCTTTTTGATTTTATCACTTATGGTAGACACAATTTGGGTGACGGCCTGGTAAGCCAGAATATGGCACTCAATATTAACACTTTTATCGGCAGTTATGATGCCTTCCGGTGCTTCCACATCAAATGTGGGTAATTTAGCTTCCAGAGTAGCCTTCTGAGCTTCGGCAATCGTTTTTTGCTGTTCAGCCAGTGTCTGCGCCTTTTCCATCTCTGAGGGGTTTAAGGCATTTTTAGCCTCAGCAATCTTCTGTTGAGCTTCATAAATCTTTTTCTCATTCTCCATCCGCTTGCATTTTTGTTCCACCTCTGCATCGGACAGTTCACTCAAATCATCATTGGACATTCATATCACCCCGTTTTACCCCTTCTTAGTTTAAATGTGTACACATTTTTGTTGTTTCATATAAACATATTTTTAGGTAATATGTGACTCATATCCTATTGATTCCATAAGGTTCTTATTACTATAAAAGTTATCCTTACTTTTATTTTTAAAATAAAACTCTAAATATCCCTTATAATCAAATAAAGAGATTATTCCCCTTAATTTAATTGAAAGGAATTTATCAGCTGAAAAAGTAGATGAAAAATACATTAAAAAAAAATACAATTATAGTTACAGCTAAAAAAAAATTGTAAAGATTTAAAAAAGTACAGCTAAAAAGGTATCTGCTGATTTATAAACCTTATCACATCTTTTAGAGGAACTTGAATCTCTTCTGAAACTTTACGAGCATCTTCGTATTCAACGGTGACATTTACTATTTCTTCACCAATTTTGGCAACTTTTACCCGCACTGTCCTGATTTTTCCGTCAAAATCAACTTCAACTGGAATTATTTCCCGGTTTACAATGTTGCGATGAACATAAGGAATGGTTCTAACTCCAAGAGTTCCTGTTTCCCTGATTATAGTTTCAAGAAGAACATTATTCATATGGGATTTACTGATTACTCTTAAAAGATGTCCGGGCCGGTTTTTTTTGGCTATGGTGGGAATTATAGTAACATCCAGAGCTCCCTCTTCCATGAGTCGGTCTACAGTATGCCCCAGCACTTCCCCGGTAACGTCATCCAGATTTGTTTCTAAAATGGAAATTTTATCCGTGGGGAGGGGAGAGTTACCCAGAACTATCCGTAATACATTGGGAAATTCCAATTCCAATTTTCCAGCACCATAGGCCACTTTGCTATTGGTTATCAGAGGATAGAACTGGGAGAATTCATCAACCATGTTCACCATTAAAGCTGCCCCAGTAGGGGTGGTTAGTTCCTGACTGACTGGGCCTCCCAATGCCGGGATATTTTTAAGGATTTCCATTGTTGCCGGTGCCGGGACCGTGAGATTCCCGTGATCACTTTTTATCCGGCCTCCTCCGAGGGCCGGGGGGAGTCCATAAATTTTTTTCCCATTTAATCCCAGTTCATGAAAGGCATAAGAGGCCCCTATTATATCAGCCACGGCATCAGCTGCTCCCACTTCATGGAAATGTATTTTATCCATAGCTACTCCGTGAACCTGGGATTCTGCTATGGCAATGGTTTTGAAAACTTTTTTAGCAAAATTCAAAATGGTAGGTGTTACCTTCTCGTGTTTGATACCATCTAAAGTTTCCAGGAGTTTAGGGTAACTTATGGCCTGGTGATCTGCACATTCAACATTGACCCAGGTGGCCTGGATCCCGGCTTTATCCACCCGGTCTACCTTCACCTTAACCTGGCCAAAATAGGAGCCATAATATTCCATGACTTCAACAACTGATTCTTTATCTGCTCCCATATCTATAAGGGACCCTACTACCATGTTACCAGATATTCCTGCCTGTTGCGGGTCAATTATTACGGTCATGAGTTTAATCCTCCATTACTATAACATCCTGACACTTCAACGGTGCTCAGATATTTTAAAGATGTTAATTGAATATTGGGTACCTTAATCCAATCTTTACTTGGTCTTTTTGGTGTGTACCCCTTGGTTAGAGATATTTTATTATTGTGTATCCCTTGGTTAGATATATTGCTGTGTTTTTTGTGTGGGTTTTAGGGAAATTTTATATAATTGATGGGGGAGTATAATAAAATTGACTCAAAACGAGGTTGTACTCATAACAATGAGGTGAATATAAATGAAGAAGAAACGTACTATTTTGGATAAGAAGGGCTTTGTTGAGAAGATGATGGAAGATACGGCTAAAGCCATTGACAGTATCAGCAAAGACATTGGAAAATCAGTTGTTGACTATACTTTCGTCCCGGGAAAGGATATTCTGGAAACAGACGATAGTGTAATTGTTCACGTGGACCTGCCGGGTATAAAAAAGGAAGACATAGACTTGGATGTCACTGAAACCAGGGTCCGTATCAAAGCGGCTTTTGACATAACTCAGGAAATCAACCGGGGAAGCCATTTAACCCTCCATGACCGAAAATCAGGAGTGGTTAGAAGAACAGTAAGACTCCCCAAAAAGGTCATCCCCCAGGAAGCTGAGGCGGAATATGAAAATGGGGTCCTCAAGGTGGAAATACCTAAACAGGAAAAAACCGAAAGTTTCAAAGTCGAAATCAAATAGGCATTCAATGCCTATTATTTTTTTAAATCCTGATATTTTTTTTAATTCTCATCTAATTCTATTTTTAAATTCCAGTTTTAGTTCCGGGTTCGTATCTTCAATCTACATCACATTTACGGGGTAGATCTACCATGTGGAATGAGTAATAACGGCTGAAACCACAGTCACGGCATCTTATTTTAATATCGAATTCGTCCACTTCGATATCGTGGATGGTGGCATCACCACAGTTGTAGCAGTTGGCTCCCTTTTTCAGTTTCCATTTTTTCACAGCCAATCATCTCCCCTCCTTTTCCACTCCTTTTATAAGGTAGTAACGGGCTGCACCACAGTTGGTACACCAGATTTTAGCCTTGCTGGTATCAATTCTTATTCTTTGGACTGAATTTTCCCCACAATAGAAACAGGGTACTTCTTTTTCAAGTAACCATGTTTCTGCCCTTTCTTTTTCATAATCACTGTGGCTGACTATGATTCTGCGGATAGGAACCTCCAAAATAGTATATTTTTCACCCTCCAGGGCCTGCATTACGGATTCTACTATTTCATCCGTTTTTTCCTCATCTACCACGCTGCAAACCAGCACGGCATCGGTGGCATAGTCCTTGATCAGTCCAATGGCTGATTTTGGGTCCTCTTTAATGGAGAATCCCTTCCAATCCTGGGGAGACATTCCTTTATATTCCAGGATGTAAAATCCAGTAATGCCCGCATCAGCAAGGGCATTCATGGCTTTTCCCAGGTTTTCTACCTCTACAAAGACTCTAAGATGGACTTTCAGTATAACACCCCCATACCTATATTAATGCCCCAAAAACTGTTATTTGAGAATATCAGATTTATTTAAGCTCAATATTCTGCTTTTATCACTTTCTAATAATTCCACTGTTATTTATATCATCAATCATCTAAATATTTATTCGTTCAAAGAGGGGTAGGTGGAACACTGATTTACCAGAAATAACTACATCTGTCACAACCAAAGTAAGATAAATGAAAGTTAGGTAGGAGTAGGTTCCCCTTACTAGAATAACATTCCCCACTTATTTAGGAAATTCTGGGGAAGATTTGCGCATGATGTTATAGATTAGGGTGTTTTTAATGGAAAATAATAATGAATCCAGGTCAATTTACGATTTTATGCAGGAAGCTGGTGTTGAATTACCACAACTGGTAGACGCAGGGTTGGAACTTTTGGCTGGTGTGGAGAAAAATGAAGAGTTGGAATTGAGACTGGAAAAGCAGATCAGGAAGTCACTGGAAGATATAAATGTAGTAGTTCTGATTATAGCGGGAATTCGCGTGGAGGAAGATTTACTTCATCACCGGATTGAAGGTGTGGATGTAGATGATGATCCGGCCTATCTTTATACCGATGAAGTTTTAGGGATGGCTATTGCCAATCAAATCGCAGGTACTAAGGCAATTTTTAATTTTAAAAGGTATGATGAAGCAAAGCCAGGAATCATTGCTACTTTAGGACCCATGCTGGATGATGTTTTTGCTGGTCTGGTGGCCGGTTGTATGTCTAAAATTTTTGAGGAATGAAAAAATGTCCCCGCAGAGTTTTAATGAAATTCCTCCGGAGGATGGTGGTAAAAAAGAGGTTAAACCTCCCCTCAGTGGGCATGGTTTTCTGGGCCTGGTATCATTCTCCACCATCCTACCCCTAAATGTTCACAGCACCATTCAGGAAATGGCAAGGTTCACCTTTATCTGGCCGATAATAGGTGGTTTCATTGGAATTATTGCGGGGTGGTTCGGCTGGCTACTACTTTATGGGTTACATCTATCTCCTCTCTTATCAGCAGCACTGGTTTACAGTTTAGCCATTGGTTTAACTGGTTTCCATCACCTGGATGGGCTGGTTGATTTTGGTGACGGCCTAATGGCCCATGGAGACCCCCAGCGGAAGATTGAAATAATGCGTGACAAGCGGATCGGTACCGGGGGTCTGGCCCTGCTTTTAACTGTTTCTCTGGTTACAGTTACATCCATTGCCTCCTTACCTGCAATTTACATTTTACCCGCCATCTTCGTATCGGAAGTTGCAGCCAAACTCAGTTTGGTGAGTTGTGCAACCTTTTCCCAACCACTGCCCGATGGCACTGGTCAGTACTTCATCCATAACATGGACTGGAAGTTTCTCACCGGATCCGTGGCTTTGACCCTCATCTTAGGATTTTTAGGTTTCAACTTTATGAACATCACCGGTAACTACACCGGAATCATTGGAATACTGGGTGGTCTTGTTTCCGGATTGTTAATGGTTTTTATCACCCGTAAAAATTTCAAATGGACTAATGGAGATATTCTGGGAGCATCAAATGAGATGGGAAGGATGATGTCCCTTTTATTTATGGTTATATTAATTTCAGGAAGTGTTTATTAATGGAAGTTAAAGTTTTACGACTGGATCATCGTCGGGTGCGTGATGCCCGAATCACCACTCATGTTTGCCTTACTGCACGTGCACTAGGAGCATCCGGCGTTTTTTTAAGTGGAGATCACGATAAAAAGCTTATGGAAAACGTTCAAGACGTGGTTAAGCGTTGGGGTGGTGATTTCCAGGTTGAATACCGTAAGAACTGGGGAAATCTACTGGAGGAATGGAAAAATAAAGGAGGAGAAATAGTTCACCTCACCATGTACGGAGAACAGGTACAGGATGTAACCCCCCAAATCAGGAGTTCACCCCGCGATAAACTGGTGGTGGTAGGAGGTTCCCGGGTCCCCAGTAAAGTGTACCAGGAAGCTGATTGGAACGTTTCCGTGACTACTCAACCCCACTCCGAGGTTTCATCCCTGGCCATATTCCTCCACATGCTCTACGATGGCAAAGAACTGGATATGGAGTTTGAAGATGGAGATATGAAGGTTATACCCTCAGCCAAGGGTAAAAATGTGGTGATGAAGAGCAGGGAAGATAAAAGTGATAGTTTGGATGAAAAAAAGGTTACTGAAGATGAGTAAAAAATAACATCCCCCCTATTAATCTTTTCAGGTCATTTTAATTCGGATTATTTTATCATCACCATTCTGGGGCACTCCCCGACCATCACGGTTGGAGGTGGTGATGTAAAGATATCCATTGTGTTCAACAGCCTCTCGGATCCTCCCCAGTTGAGTTAAGGTTGCTTTTTCTCCCATAATTGTCTGTCCATCAGTAGAAAGAGTGAGTTTTCTCAGTTGAGTTCCCCTTAAACCAGCAACATAGAGAGCTCCCCGGTAATAGGCTATCCCTGAAGGAGCAAGTGTTAATTCCGTGTAAGCCCTCATGGGCTTTATATAACCGGTGGCTGTGTTGTTGCCCTCATAAATGGGCCAACCATAGTCTCCACCCCGGGTGATAATGTTAATCTCATCATTTTTGTTTTGCCCGTGTTCAGAGGCGTACATTATCCCAGAAGGACCCCAAGTTATTCCCTGGGGATTGCGGTGCCCGTAGCTATAAACGTAGTTACCAAAGGGGTTGTCAGAAGGTACAGTACCGTCGGGGTTGAGGCGCAGTATTTTACCCGCTAGGGAACTGGTATCTTGGGCCAGGCTGGGATTGGCTGAGTCACCAGTGGTTGCATAAAGTTTACCATCGGGTCCGAACTTCAGTCTACCCCCATCATGGATGGCTGCTGCCGGTATCTTATCCAGGATAACTGTTTCATTGGTTATCTGGTCTCCTTCCAGTTTGAAGCGAGATATGCGATTGTAATCCCCTAAAGAGTAATAAACATAAAAATGATGGGTTGAATTGAAGTTAGGGTCTACAGCGATTCCCAGAAATCCGGATTCACTATCTTGAGTTACATTAACCTGTCCCACGGTTTTGATAGAATTATTTCCATCCAGAATACTAACTTTTCCACCCCTCTGGGTGAAAATCACCCCATCGTCCGGCAAAAAGTCAATAGCCCAGGGGACCTCCAGGTTTTCAGCCAGAATTTCCGTGGTGTAACTGGTTTCATTATTGTTTTGAGGAGCCAAAAAGATGAAAACCAGAAAGATGACTATTAAAATCAGAGAAATAGAAGCAATTGCCAGTATTTTTATTCTCATAGTCTAACCCTATTTTATTATATTTTTCAAGTAAGATGAATTTTTTCAAAAAGAAGCACATTATAATACATTGGTCTTTAAATTATATTCAGGACCCATTCAATAAGTTAAAAAAAATAGGATTTGAGGTTAAGTCCATGATAAAATTAGTTGACCACTTGCTGGTACAGGAAAAACTCACTCTTATCCGGAGGGAAGGAATCGATGGCATCCACTTCCGGGGTGGAATCATTGAGATTGGTCGCTGGCTGGCCTATGAACTAGCCAACACCATGGAGAAGGAGAAGATTACTGTGCAAACTCCTTTAGGAATTGCAGATGGAGTTAAAATTAAAGATAAAGATGATATTGTAGTGGTGAGTGTTTTAAGGGCAGCTATCCCCCTAGTGGAGGGGATAATGAGGGTTTTCAGGAATGCCCAGTACGGGGTGGTGGGTGCCTCCCGCCGGGATGAACCACCATTTCCAGTGGATATCAGCTATTTCAGACTACCACCAGTTGATAATCGAATTGTGGTCATTGCCGACCCTATGCTGGCCACTGGCCATACAATGAACGCTATTTTAAACCGGATTCAGGAAAAGGGCAGCCCCCGAAGAGTGGTCTTGTTAAATGTAATAGCATCCCGGCAGGGTATAGATCTGGTGGAACGGGAACATCCCGAAGTGGAGATATACACCTGTGCCGTGGACCGTGAACTCAACTCTGACGGTTATATCGTTCCCGGGTTGGGTGATGCCGGGGACAAGGCCTTTGGGAAGCCAGAACCCTGAAGGAAAACCAGAACAGATAATTGATTGTCCTATAAAAAAAACATTAAAACTAATAAATAATTAATAAATCGACATTCCATGGGCTACAGCCACTATCCCCGGAAAATCCTTGACTTTTAACCCATGTAAAGCCTCAATACCCTCTTCAGAGAATGCTATCACTTCTGAAGAGGTCATCTTGCTGGTGAGAAGGGCTGCAGCAGGGGGAGTGACCACAAAAATTGATCCCTGTTTTTCCAGTGCTTCCTGTGTTTGTGGTGATAGTGCTCCCTTGCCAATATGCATTTTAACCCCTGCTTCCGATAGTGGGGGAATACTACCTTCTATTTCCGTTTTGTTGCTGCTGGTTGGTGCGATCCCTGCCGGACTTACGGCGGTATGCATGATGGCTGCCCCCTCAACAATAACCGGGCTTTCTCCTTTTTCTATGAGTTTTACCAGGCGGGGGAGTGCAGCATCTCTACCGGTTAATATTTGACCAGTTAGAATGATGCGATCACCCACCTGCAGGTTTTCTATATCCCCAATAGTAAGGGGAGTTTTTAACTCTTTAACTTTTTCCATAGAAATTAATCCCCGGTAATGGTTTCCAGGTCTCTTAAGAAGTCGTTTATGTGTTCTGCTTTCAAATGGGGCATTACTATAACCCTTATTGATCGGGGATAGGTGGCCAGGGACACCGCCCAACCTTTATCTTCCAGTCTCCGGGCCAGTTCTTCAACAGTTATTTCCGGGGAACGGAAGGGTACTATGTTCAGTTCTGGTTCGGTCACCAGTTCAAAGCCCGCTTCTTTAATACCTTCCGCCAGTTTATGAGTGATATCCATGCAGCTGGTGGCAACTTCCCGGTATCCTTCTCGGCCCAAGTGTTTTAAGAGTGCCCAGGTGGCTGCGGTTGCTGCCCCAGTTCGAGTGCCCACCACTGTAGATTGGAGATCTTCGGTGAGGTAGGGTGTTTCGATGGCCATGGCCTCCAGGTGCTTACGTTCCCTGAAAAGAATTCCCCCGGTGGGTATGGGAGCCAGTCCCATTTTATGGGGATCAATGGTTATTGAAGAAACCCCGGGCAGTTTGAAATCAAATTCAGGTAAATCATATCCTGATTCTTTTAAGAAGGGTATGATATAGCCACCAAAAGCAGCATCAACGTGCAGATGAATATCCTGTTCCTGACAGATCCGGGAAAGATCCTCGATGGGGTCTATTTTTCCCAGTTCCGTAGTTCCGGCCACTCCCACAATGGCCACGGTGTTGTCACAAATCAGGTTTTCCACCGATGAAATATCCATACGGTAATCCTCATCCAGCTCTGCCATTTTCAGATCCAGGCATAACATGTCGGCTGCCTTTTTAAAGGAAAAGTGTGCAGATTTAGGGACAATGATCTCGGGATTTTCCACATTTTTAAGGTTACGGGCTGCCCTCATAGCCATGAGGTTTGCTTCTGTTCCACCAGTTATGATATGACCATAGACATCTTCTTTTCCCAGTAACTGGCCCAACATGTTAATAACTTCATCTTCCAGGGCTTTTGTCCCGGGAAATAATCCAGGATCCCCCAGGTTTGATTCTAAAAACATGGCGTAGGCCTTAACTCCCACCGGGTGGGGACAGGTGCACATGGATCCCAGTATTCTGCCGGAGCGATGGGTGAGATCCTTTTCTTTGTATTTCCGGAGCATTTGGTATATCTGCTCCTTGGGTATTCCCTTGTCTTCCATTTTCAATCCCTTAAAAAATAATAATATATTTTAAAATAAATTAAAGGTTTAAAATAAAAAAATAAAGGATTTTTATTCCTGCATCATCTTCCGGGCTGCTTTGAGGAGGAGTTTCTGCTCCACCCGGGCCACGGTTTCGCGTACTGTGGCCACGGCATCGGTGTTAGCTGAAACAGATGTTATTCCCAGTTCCACCAGTTTTTCCACAATAGCCGGCATACTTCCCGCCTGTCCGCAGATACTGGTTTTGACTCCGGCCTTGTTACACTCAATTATAACCCGTTCAATGAGTTTTAAAACTGCAGGGTGACTTTCAGTGTAGAGATCCGCCACATTTTCATTGTTCCGGTCGATAGCCAGGGTGTACTGGGTTAAATCGTTGGTTCCGAAACTCACGAAGTCAATACCTTCGGCGATGAAGTCTTCAATGGTCAGTGCGGCCGCAGGTGTTTCCACCATGATCCCGAATTCAATGTTCTTCTGGGGTTTAAGACCAGCTTGTCTGGCGATCTTTTTAGCCTCTTTTAACTCGTCAGGGTGCTGCACCAATGGTAACATGATTCCTATGTTGGTGTATCCCTGTTCGTGGAGTTTTTTAATGGCCTTAAATTCTGCCAGCAATATTTCTGGTTCATCCAGTTCCCGGCGGATTCCTCTCCATCCCAGCATGGGATTGTGTTCGTAGGGTTCGTCTTCCCCACCATCTAAGGATTGGAATTCATCGGTGGGTGCGTCCAGGGTTCGGTACCATACTGTTTTGGGATAGAAGGTGTCAGCCACTTTCAGGATGTTTTCCACCAGTACTTTAACCAGTTCTGCTTCGTTACCCTCCTGAATGTACTTTTTGGGGTGCACTCCAGTGGTGAGCATCATGTGCTCGGTTCGAAGTAGTCCCACTCCATCTGCTCCAGTTGCAGCGGCTTTTTTAGCTGCTTCAGACATGCTCACGTTAACTTTAACTTCAGTAACTGTTAATGGTGCCTGTAATACCACACTGGGTTGTGCAGTGGTTATTTCTTCTTTTTTGGCAGTTTCCACCAGTAGGCCTTCCCAAACTATACCCTTATTACCATCCAGGGTTACCTGGCTGTTTTCAGGCAGTATGGATGTGGCATCTCCAGTTCCTACCACACAGGGTATGCCCAGTTCACGGGATACAATGGCGGCGTGACAGGTTACACCACCTTCATCGGTGATTATTCCATTGGCCCGTTTCATGGCCGGTACCATGTCCGGAGTGGTCATCACTGTAACCAGGATGTCTCCTTCCTGAACTTTGTCCAGTTCATCGGTGGTTTTTATGATTTTAACAGATCCAGCCGCCATACCGGGACTGGCACCCAGTCCTT
>NZ_CP022706.1:1947500-1952500 GCF_003491305.1 Methanobacterium sp. BAmetb5 | reverse complement strand
TAAGGATGAATCATCCACGGCCTGGAGTACATATTCAATGAGCGGTCTTTCCCCAATGATAATTAAGGGTTTTTCCTGCTGAGAATTCATCCGCGTGCCCTTTCCACCGGCCATTAAAACCGCGACAACCATAACATTCCACTGGATATCTTTCTTTCCTTGATTTTCTACGATTTAATCATTCATTATATGCTATTCCCTGGTTACGCCTATAAGTACTGAAAGTGCAAAGAATTCGATGGTGTTCAGGAAAAATATGGGACTACCCATTCCCGGACCTTTGAATCCCTCATGAAGTAACAAAAAGCCGGTGAATAAAGCATTCTGCAGGAGTAGAAGCATTGCAAATGCCACCAGGCCAAAGGTAAATTCAGATTTGAATTTTCGGTAACTGCCTATGTACATGTAGAGTAAAACAAGTAAGAGGCATATATTGGCAATCCCCAGTACAACGTCAATGGTAATGAGCTGTGAGTTGTCAACGTTAATTGGCACCATTCCACTACCATTTCCCCCACCCGTTCCAGTTACATTTCCACCATGAAATTCGGGCCCTCCCGGTCCTTCATGTACTCCTGACATTACATCACCTCTATACCGATTATTAAGGATAAAATATTATTTTTTATTGATTTTCCTCTCTATTGAGTTTGCATTTTACTGAGAATATCTAAGAAGGTGGAGTAGTTTTCTTCCATTCTATTGGATAAAAAATACATGGCTCCGTATTTTTTCTCCCCTGTAGAGTTGAAAATGATATCGTTGTCTTCTAATACTTTAATATGGTGTTTTATGGTTTTATAATCAAGATCAAGTTCTTTTGAAAGTTGATTGATGTTGTAGGGCCTATCATGGAGGGTTTTAATTATTCTAGCCCTGTTGACTCCCCCCTTGCTACCAGCAATCAAATACCATAAAACTCTCTTCATGACAATCACGAAATCGTAAGGTAACTTGAATAAATCAATTATTGATCCAAGTTCTTAAAATAGTTAGTTTTCAAGGAGTACATATTTTATTCTAAAATGGGCCTGCAGTTATTAAAACGTGGGGTGATGGGTTGGGACTAGATGCCATTGAAAAAGAACCACTCCTAATAGGGATCTAAATTGAATCATTAGCATTTAAAATTAAAGCCATGAATCTTAAGAAATAGGAAAAAATCACGGTGTATAATCGGGTTAGGAATATCAACCATGATTTATGATATAGCCATTATTTTTGCTGTAACTTTCTTCTTGGGCCCAGTATGCAGGGCCCTCCCTGCCTGCCACCTAATGGTGTGTGTGGTGTTCCCATAGAATTCATACAGCGGGCCATTACTGCTGCACCAAGTGCAAGGGCATCGGAAACAAATAGAACATCGGCAAAGTAGTCCTTGGCAAATTCCAAAACCAGGTCCGGTTTATGACCAGTTATTCCTGCCCGTCCAGTGACTCCCAGCAGTGATCCTTCCTGTATAACTCCTTCTTCATCTGCTTCTACTATTAGCCTTTTGACCACATTGGCACTGACATGGTCCAGAGTGGCAAATAATGTGTGGATATCAGTAGATTCAATTAGTTCATGACCCAGTTTAGTGAGTTCGGGGATTTCGTCCCCATCTTTACCTACATCACAGCCAATAAGTGTGGTTCCTGCATCGTATGCTGCTTTAGGGTCTACCGGTACAGTTCCAAAGCGTTCCCTTCCTTCTGGAACTTTTCTTATGTCCACGTGTTCATGGGCGCGCCGGGCAAACTCTTCAGCAGCTTTCCAATCTGCTTTTTTGAGTATGTCCCTAGTGTAAAGGTCTAAAGCGGCACCACCCCGTTGATCCACCTTTTCAGTTCCCCGGATAATGGCGTCAGATATGGCTCCAGCCAGTCCACAGAAGTTTCCCACCGTGCGGGCGTAGGGTTCATCATTGTTAACTATTCGGCCAGCCAGGGTGGTTCCGAAATCCATGGAAATACAGGGGTTACGATAATCTACTTCAGTCCATTTGGCACCTGCTTTTATACCCGCAGTTACCAGTTCTCCTTCCATTTCATTGGCCACCACTGCTCTGCCTGTGGGTGGAACTACGCTGACCACTGCTCCGTCAAACATGACCTTATCCAGGAGGGTGAAATCCCGTAATTTTTTGGGTAAACTGTCCTTGGAAATGGAGGGGGACATTTTACTAGGGGGTATGCCTGCTTCCAGACAGCCGTTAGCCAGGGCAATGATGAGTTCTCCCACTTCTTTGGGAGAGGCAAAACCTGCCGTTACCCCAGTTGAACGTACCACAAAGTCCAGATCTTCTTCTATGCTAATTCCAGAACGTTTCACTGACTCCAGAATGGTGTTTTTAACCAGTTCCGCCACTGATTCCTGGGTCAGTTCCACATGCCACACTGTCTCCCCAAAGACCTTTTCACCCTTTTTAGGGGGGCGAATATCCCGGGTCATTTTAACAGTTTTATCTAAAAGGTAAGTGCGACTGGTGTTGAGGTTAGTGGCCGTTAGAATACATTTGGTGGTGGTGTTTCCCAGTTCCACCGAGGCCACAATGTAATAAACATCAGGACGCATGAGGGTTCCGTATCCCTGTCCCCTGGTTTTCTTGGTAAACGGCGCCATTTTAGCTTCTTCAATGGTAATGTATCTGCTTTTTGCAATTACTGGCTTTGGACCTAAACCTAATAGTTTTTTAATGAATGACAACTTGATACCCCCAATTTAATAATGATAATCAAATTAAGTTTAGTGAAAATGAATATAAACATTGTGAATTGATGATAAAAACAACTGTTAAATATCACCAATTTATATGAGGAGTGGTTATTTTTGAAAGGAAAGTTCATTTAAATAGATTATGATTTTCTTATTCTAATTTAGAATATTTGACTGTTAGAAAAAGAAAACTCTTATCAGGATATATAATATGTAAGAAGCAATTAAAACTATCCCATCTACCCGGGTTAGTTTCATTCCCCTTTTTATTAAAAACAGGAATAGTAAAGTTATACAAACCATTACCGGAACATCAAAATAAATTGCAACAGGATCAACCGGTATCAAAACAAATAGAGATGGTATTCCCAATCCAATTAAGATATTAAAGATATTACTTCCAAATACCGTACCTACCGCAAGGCTATTCAAACCCTTTTTAGCCGAGGATAAAACTGTAAAAAACTCGGGAGCAGTAGTTCCCAATGCCAGGAATATGCCAGCTAAAGATGAAGGGACACTAGTAATTTCTGAAATCCCTATGGTACAATACACTATAACTCTACACCCAATAGCCAGACCAAATAAGCCAGCAAATGCCAGTAAGAACGGTTTAATACTTAATGACTTTACTTTAACCTCTTCTTTAACTTCACAACATTGCATTTGGCTGCTTTCGTTGTTTTTTTGAGCCCTAATCAAAACCCCAAGATACACCAAGTACATGGCCACCATCAGAATTCCAAAAACAAAAGACATGTTTTGAATTACAAATAGAGATACCATTAAAGTTAATGCAGTAATTAAAGCCATTAACCCATCACGGTTCACTTCCGGAGCACTGGTAGTGATTACACCAGAAAAAATGGCAGATATTCCTATTATTCCAGACATATTCCATATATTTGCCCCTATAGCACAACCAATACCAATATCGTGATTCCCGCCTAAAATGGCAATCATAGCCGAACCGAATTCAGGTAGAGATGTTCCAATTGCCGATGCAGTTACTCCCAAGATTATCTCCGATATTCCCAGTACCAGACCGATCTCCACTAAATTATCTACAAAAATATCCGCAGATTTTATCACAATTATCAGGCAAATGACCAACAATACCATGAGTGCCAATAGTTCCAATATATCACCGGCATAAGGTTACCATATATTATAGCTCTTTTTTTTGATTACTTGAAGAAGAATTGGGATTCTTAGTGATATAAAAGTTATGATTTTGTTTTATTGTAATATATAGGAAGAGTAACTAGGATAAAAACATTGGCAATTAAAATAACTTGATTAACGATAAACAGATAGGTTGACCCATTAATTAAATAAAAGAAAATAAAAATAGTAATTCCCTTTCTTAACCCGTCCTCACCAGGAGTATAGTGCAGGGGGCGGAATGTACTACTTTTTCTGAGACACTACCCAGCAGGCGTTTGTCCACCAAGTTTTTACCAGTTCCCAGCACAATTAAATCCACGTTTTCTTCCTCAGCCACCTTTACAATTTCATCAGCAGGGCTGCCTTCCCTCATTATACCTTTAAATTTCACCATGTAATGTTTGGGAGACTGGAATTCCTGGCGCAAACTATCTAGAATTTCCTTACCCTTAGCAGTTAACTCCTTCACCATCATTTCCTTGACCTTTTTAGGTGTTAAAAAGGGCACCGAAGTTTCCACCACGTAAACACCAATTACTTCTGTTTCTCGTTCAGGAATAATATCTAAAGTATGCTCAATTATGTCATCCATGTATTCGCCCATGGTAGCTACCAATATCTTATCATACATCACAAATCACCCGTTAAGCCAGTACAAATATTCTGATCACAGCATAAGATACATACGTTATCATTAATATTATGCCGCCCCACCTATTTAATTTACCTTTACCCATCTTAATAAGCGCCATTAACAAAACAGTCACAAAAAGCATAACCGGAGCATCAAAGGTTAAAGAAATGTTATCCACCGGCACTTTCATTAGTAATGCCGGAACACCTATTCCAATTAGAATGTTAAAGGTGTTACTGCCCAGAACAGTTCCCAGTGAAAGATCGTGGAGTCCTTTCATGGCAGAGCTTAAAGTTACCACCAGTTCTGGTATGCTGGTACCAACGGCCAGGACGAAAAGCCCCATTACCATCTCCGAGATGCCGAATATGTTCCCCAATTCACTAGCACTGTAAACCAAAAGTCGGCACCCCACAATTAACCCGGCTATACCAATAAGAACATAGGCATAAGTTTTTTTGCTGATATCCTTTTTGGATTTCTCTTCAACACTTTCTTTTCG
>NZ_CP022706.1:1897500-1930000 GCF_003491305.1 Methanobacterium sp. BAmetb5 | reverse complement strand
TCCCAGGTAGGGTATTTCCAGTTCTTCGGCCAGTTGTTTTCCTTCACCTTTACCGAAAATGTTGATTTCTTCCTGACAGTGGGGGCAGATGAATCCAGACATGTTTTCTATTATTCCCAGGATGGGGATGTTCAGCCCTTTAACCATGTTAACACATTTGCGGACATCTTCCCCGGCTACGGCCTGGGGAGTGGTGACCATAACCACACCATCCAGGGGACTGATGGACTGCAGGACAGTTAATGGTTCATCTCCAGTTCCTGGTGGGTTATCAACTACCAGGACATCCAGATTTCCCCATGAAACATCAGATAAGAATTGTCTTATTGCTCCTGTCTTTTTAGGTCCCCTCCATATAACTGGAAGCCCCTTTTCAGGTAGCATGAACTCGATGGATAAAACTTCAAGGTTATCCCGGGCTTTAACCGGGGAAATACCCAGGGGGGTTTGCTGTAAGGTTGCATTTTCAATTCCTAACATATGGGGGACATCTGGTCCATGCAAATCCACATCCATTATACCAGTGTGGTAATTATTAAGGGCAAAGGCTGCTGCCAGGTTAACGGCTATGGTTGATTTACCCACACCACCTTTACCACTCATGACTGCTATTTTATGGCCTATATCACTCATACGCTTTAGTATGTTGATTTCCTGTTGCATTAAGAGTTTTTTCTGCTCTTCTTCTGAATCAGTTTTCATTTCAGTATCGGTTTTCAAAGAACCATCCCATTTAATTCAAATAAACTTTTAAAACTTTAAACACCCTGTACAGGGAGTTTAAGTCTTTTTTTAATCCATCTTAATTTGTGTCTTAATTATGGCCCTCAGAACAGGCATTATCCATGCTGGCCAGTTTTAATTTCCCTTCACTCCAGCTTTGCAGGGTTTCAATCACTGTCCCTGATGCACCCACATAAACTTCAATTCCAGCATTTTGGAGCATCTGAACTGCTTTGGGACCTAAATTTCCACATAGAAGTTTGTTAGCACCAGAACCCGCAATGAATTCCCCGGGAGTCATGGCCCCTCCCACATGTTTGGCTTTACTTTCTATAACTTGGAAATTCTCGATTTGTTCATCTTCCCACTTGATTAAAACGAAGTAGGGGGTTTTTCCCAGATGTTGGGATAAGTTTCCTTTTAGTCCGTCTTTATCAAGGCTGGGAACACATATTAATACCATTAATTTTTCCTCCTTTGAATTTTAATCTGCACCACAGAGTGGGATACCACATTTAGGACATTTAGTGTTGCGACAAGGTACTCCTGGGGTTTTCGGTGATTCATACCCACATTGTGGGCATTTGCATACCCTTGGAGGCCCGCCTCCCATTCCTCTGGCACCCTGTCCTCCCCTTCTTCTTCCTAATCCTGGTTGTGGGGTGGATTCTGTGGAGGTTTCTTCAATAGTGATTAATTCTATGTTTTCAGAATCACAATCCGGGCATTTTTCATATTTTTTACGGGGACTGTACCATTGGAAACCGCATATTTGACATTTATATCTTTTTTTATCCATAATATGATCTCCTCCTTTTATTTGGATGATTTTACCTTCAATTAAGGCCCTGGAAATTTTTATCAGGGTTAGTCCGGGGTCCGGTAAAATGCAGTTGGTGCATTTACCCACCCCAGACATGTTATGAATATATATTCAAAACTGTATATATACTTTAGCCCATGTCCTTACCCCACCACTCAATAAATTCATAGAAACTAAAAAATATTCGATTAAAAAAACCTAAAATTTAGATATAATTCTTTAAAACCGGATATACAAAATTAAAATGAAATTAAAACGATTTATTATTATAAATATAAATTCAGAATTATAATCAAAACTCGGGTTGAGTAAACGTAAAAAAATGAAACAATCACTAATTTGATGACTTTAAATTGATCAGGGTTATCTCACACTTTGAACCCAGCCTCATGGGCGGACCCCAAGTACCAGTACCCTGAGAAACATACAATTTAGTTCCTTTATAATCGTATAATCCCCTAATATAAGGGAACATTAATTTAACCAGGTAATTGAAGGGTATCATCTGACCGTTGTGGGTGTGGCCCGAAAGTTGCAGGTCTATGCCCGCAGCATGGGCACTTTCCAGCTCCTGAGGCAGATGATACAGAAGGATTGATGGTTTGTCTTTTTCAATTTTCAGCTGGTTAAGGGTGTTTTGGAGATGATTTCTCTCCAAGGAATAGTTAACACCCACCACCTGCACCCCTTTAAAATCAATTGCCTCCCCGGAGAGAATCTTCAAATTACTACCCTCCAAAACCCGGAAAACTTCATCCATTCCTTCGTAGGTTTCATGATTACCCGTAACGAAAAAAACCGGCATTTTTAAACGATTAATTGCTTTGAATGTGTGTTTATGCAATCGAGCACTACCATCAACCATATCTCCAGTTATGAAAACCACATCCGGGTTTAGTTTGATGGTTTCACTTACAATTCGTTCCATGTAGCCCGAATTTCTGACTGACCCTATATGAATGTCTGAAAGTTGTACTACTCTTAAATCTTCTTTTAACCCGTTTAATGGTATTTCTAATTCCACTAATTCCAGATTGTAGCTATTATAAATTGAATATGCACTGATAACAGTTACCAGGATGGCGATTAGAATACCGGCACTTTCACGGGGCACCGGCACAATCCAGGAGACGATCAAGTAGGCTAAGAGTAAAAATAGGAGATAGAATGATATTCCCATCCAGGCCGACGCAGCAGTGTAAAATATACGAGTGTAGTTGTTGGAAACTGTTCGTTCCACCAGAGTGGCCAGGGGATAAGATAGGGCAGCAACTATCATTACCGTGTAAAAAAAGGTATCCATGGGTATACCCAGGAGAAATGACATTCCAAAGAAAAGGTAGTAGTTTAGTACCAAAAATCCCACGAAAAAAAGGGATATGAACATTGCATACTGTAAAATTCTTCTCATTTTTTAAACCCACCTAATCACAGTTAATACCGGGATCCACAGAATTTACAGAGGCCATTGTGTAATTACTCAAAAAAAGTTGAATTACGGGATTAATATCCCATCAACGTGTTTTATTTAAATTATAGAACTTTCCGGCAGCAGTTTCACCAGAATATAATCATACATCAGGGATTTTTTAATTTCAGAGACATCACCCAGGCGGTATTCATCCACCTTTACCTCGGCAATTTCATCCTTATATTCATCATAGTTCAATTTTACCCGCACTCCATCCAGCTGGCTTACAATGGGTGCCGGGGAATAGATCTCCTCCACGGCCTTAACCTGGTTTTCAATCTCAGTTTTAACCAGGATAGAAGGCACTATCGGTGGATCATCCATCATCTCTTTACGCCGGTTATCCAGGATATCTTCCACAACCTCGGCCAAATTTCGAAGGGCACGAATATTTTCTCCCCTTTTAAGGCGACGGGGAATTCTTCCCAGACCATTCACATAGGCCGTGGCCCCGGGCAGGTCATCCAAACTCATTTCCGGAGCACCAGTTACCACCACCGGAATATCGATATCATTGAAAAGATGGGTCTTGTTCATCAGGCATTCCCGGAAACTCCCCAGGGCAAAGACCACCAGGTCGTGCTCTTCAATGAGTCTCTTCTCATCTTCAGAAATACGGGATATTCCCTTTCCCGCTCCACGGGAGAGACCAATCATATTATCTTTAGCCCCATAACGTCGAAGATACTCGGAGATATCACAGGCAGAGTGAGGTAAGTGCTGTCGGGCCAGGGTGGGAGAGACTATGGCAATTTCTGTCCCGGCCATAGGTGCTCTTTTAATTTTTCCCAAGAGTTCCCGGGACTTTTCATCAACCTTATCCACATCTTCCACAGGCACCGCCAGGGTAAGAACCAGATCCATCTGGCTGGTGGTCTCCTGCAACACGAAGCCTCCCAGATCCTCAATAAGCTCCTTTATCTCTTCGTGCTTGTGAACTCCTCCCGTGTAAGTTAGGGTTTCGTACATAATCTACTCTCCAGAATATGGTATCTTAACTTCGCTCTCTCCAGAGGATTGAGGGGAGCATCTTTATGGGAGGGGATTTTCACCGCCCTATTACCCATAAACTCTATTTCTTTCCCCACATCTTTATTATCTTCCAAATAATCCGGGAAAACCAGGAAATCCGGTTCCTCTGTCACCACCGAAAATCCCATATCTTCCACTATTTCTCTTATGAAATTAGAGTACACTTTAACTTTTATTTTTTTCCTTTCATCAATCTTCCCCTTTGCTGGCCGCATGTGGGATGAATAAACACTTTCCCAACCCCCCATATCCAGTTTTTCTGTTCCTAGATGATTAGAAATAATATCAACACTGTCAAAAATCTGTTTAAATGTATTTAACTTCACTTTAATCGCCGGTACTTCAGTTGCAGTTTCAGAAAGTACAATAGCTAAATCTGCACCATCAAAATTGTTATCCTTTTTTACAGTGTACGATGAGACTCCGGCTAGCCGGACTACTTCCTGGCACATGGGACTGGTATATATATTCATAGGACACCTCTATTGAACTATTCAATTTGTTAGGTTAATATCCAGTGAGATTGATGAATAGGTGGCCACCTTAAATGTATAATCTGTTTCCAAAAAACAATGGGGTGCAATCAAATATTCTGCAATTAACATAACCATTATATTAGGTAATAACGATGACGATCTCGTTGAGAATTACAATACTAACCTACCCCAGTAAATGGTACTGACCTTAACTAAGGATATTGACCTTAACTAATTAACCTTACCAGATTCTATCAGAAAAACTGATTTATTAAAATTCTGATTAGATTTACAGTTAAAAACTTGCTATTTTTGATCCATTGTTCTTGTGCAGATTTTCATGGGAAATTGACCTATTATTCTTAAAAGCCAGTGAATAACCCCCAAAAACCATGTATGCCGGGCTACCAAAGATTTAAATAATAAATAAAACAAAAAAATAGCATAACAAGACCTTTTTATACTGGTCTCGGGATGTGAATACATTGTTTGGAGCAGATGAAACCCCAAAGACGGCCCCGATAAAGGAAGGGGAAGAATATGAGGTTAAAATTGAGGATGTGGGTAAGGAAGGCGATGGAATCACCAGAATTGAAGGTTTCGTAGTCTTTGTGCCTGAAACAAAGGTAGGTGAAGAAATTAAGGTTCGAATAACTTCAGTACGGAGAAGATTCGCCTTTGCCGAGAAGGTCCCGGAATAAAAAGGAATACGAAAAATCTTTATTTTTTCCCTTACTATCTATTTTTGGTGCTAATTATGCAGGTTTCCCTGAGTTTTGAGAGATCATTTTCTAAAGATGTGGCCATCATGGTGGATGTTCTACGGGCCAGTACCACCATCACCGTGGCCCTGGAAAAAATTCCGAATATCATTCCCACGCTGGAAATAGAAGAAGCCCTGGCTCTGGCTCCTGAACACCAGGCTTTCCTGGCAGGAGAGAGGGGTGGAGCAACCATTGAAGGATTTGATGTGGGTAATTCACCCCTGGAGATCCAGGAACTGGAGGGTGAAACACTGATCATCACCACCAGCAACGGGACCCGAATCATGGAGGGGATCAGTGGCCGGGCCCTGATAGGTTCCTTTATAAATGCCCGGGCAGTGGCCAATAAAGCCCTCCAAGTAGCCACGGACCATGTGGAAGTGGTTATGGCTGGGGTGAGAGGGAATTTTGCCATTGAAGATTTCCTGGGTGCTGGTGAAATAATTTCCCACATGCAAAATGAGGAATTGGATGAAATGGCCCAAGCAGCCTGTCTAGCAATTGAAAACCAGAAAAAGGTAGACCAAGCCGTGAAAAACTCACGGTCAGCCCAGAATCTCAAAAAATTGGGGTACGGCAAAGATGTGGAGTTCTGCCTTCAGCGGGATAAATCACAACTGGTACCTGAATTTAAAGACGGGTTAATAAAACTTTTAGAATAAACACGGCCTGATCTTAAAATCCATAATATTATATAACCCCTTATTATAACTAAAAAGATTACCTTAACTAGAATAACTACTTAGCTAAAACGACTAACTAAGAATCTAATCAATTAACCCCCATATTCAAATAGAAATTCATAAACTCACTATGTATTTAGTTCAATTTAGAGTGATTTAATGGCACCTGACAATTTAACCATCATTGGTACGGCTCACGTCTCGGAAAAAAGCGTGGAAGAAGTAAAAGATACCATTATAGAAAGCCAACCAGATATAGTGGCCGTGGAACTTGATGCTGCCCGTTATCAAAACCTTCTCAACGAAAAACACGGAGTTCAAGAGGACAAGGAAATTAAAATAAGGGAGATCCTCAAGGGTAACAATTTCACCATGCTACTGGTGAGCAGTTTCCTCAGCTACTTCCAGAAAAAAATTGGAGAAGAAGTAGGAGTCAAACCCGGTTCAGAGATGCTGGCGGCAGCAGAAGCAGCCCAGGAAGCCGGGGCCCAGGTGGCCCTCATTGACCGGGACATTCAGATCACCCTCAAACGGGCCTTAAATCATATGAGCTTCTGGGAAAAGGCTAAATTTGTTTACAGCATAATAGCATCATTTTTCAGCAAAGATGAGGCCATTGAAGACATTGAAGATATAAAACAGGGCGATGCCCTGGAAGAAGTCATGGGATACTTCCAGGAAATGTCCCCCAGTGCCTACCAGGTACTGGTGGAAGAAAGAGACGCCTTTATGGCCCAGAGACTCCTGGATCTTCCGGGAAATGTGGTGGCCGTAGTGGGAGCTGGTCATAAAAATGGTATTAAAAAATATATGGAAAATCCCCATGACATACCCCCACTCCAACAGCTTTTAGAACTGAAAGAATCAAAGATCAGTGCCACTAAATTGATTTTATTTGCCATACCCGCACTGTTCATAGTTATATTTGTATTAGCATTCCTGCAGGGGATTAACATTCAATCCGGTCTGCTGCAGTTCGTCCTTCTCACCGGAGGATTGGCCTTTATAGGATCCCTTTTAGCTGGCTCTAAACTTCCTTCGGCAGTCACCGCATTTATAGTGGCACCATTCACAGCCATACACCCCCTTCTGGCTGCCGGCTGGTTTGCAGGAATAGTGGAGGCTAAATTAAGGGGCGTGTCCATGGATGACTTATCTCAGCTATCCAAGAGTGAAAGCCTGCGTGATATGTGGAATAATAGATTGTTTAGGATACTGCTGGTGGTAGTGGGCGCCAACATCGGAACCACCATAGGAGTCTTCCTCTCCATCCCTAACGTCCTCCTACCCTTAATAAACAGATTAATGGGCATGTGAACCCCATTATTCAATAAATGTAATTTAAATGTCTAAGTTCCTTACTTGATATAAAAATACACAATTGAGTGGTTTGAATGTATTTAATATTTCGATGTGACTGTGGACGGGCAGTTTATGCCAAAGAAGGTGTCAAACAGAAAAAATGTGTCTGTGGGAAGAATTTGAAGGTTAAAGAAAGAAGGATCCTGGCCAAAACCGAAGACTCCCAACAGGCCTCAGAAAAGGTGCAGGAACTTCAGGAAGAGAAGTACGGTGGGGCTTACTTTACCACTGCCAACAAGTTATAATTGAAAACAGGAGTTCATCACTAAATACATCGGTAGACCGTGGTTATAATATTAACAATTTGTTTACCCCCCTTTTCCAGTTCTTAGTTCGACCTACACCCTAAATTTCATACTTAATTTTTATTTGCATGGAATTGAATTTTCAGTGCAAAATATCCTTTATTTTATTTTAGAATAATCCCTATATGAAAGAATAAAAAAAGAATACAATTATAAGGTTTTGTGTATCTCTTATAATTTGAGTGATAATAGAATAATAGCTGGGTTCGGGGCTATGACCAGTAAAAGTTTCTCTAAACTCACCAGTAAGGGTGAGAGAAAAAACATAGAATTTAAAGAAAACCTTAATTCTGACCCTCATCTTTTAACTGAGCGTAAGCAACAATTGGCATCCCAGATGAAGTACCGTCTGGCACGGGGAAATGGAGAAGCCATCTATTTTTTAGGTGTTGATGATGATGGTCTGCTGGTGGGCCTGGAAAAAGAACAGATGGATGAATCACTATTCGTTTTAGGGGAACTGGCCCGTGAAATAAAGGCCAAAATCATCAACGTGGAAAAACAAAATGCTGGCCAGGGAGAAGTTGCCAAAGTCATTATCAACCGCGAACAAAACAGTAAACCAGACCATTTACTTATTGGAGTAGCTGGCCACGTGGACCACGGAAAAAGCACCCTGGTGGGAACCCTGACCACGGGTAAACTGGATACTGGTTCGGGAGGTACCCGTATATTTTTGGATGTTCAAAAACACGAAATAGAACGTGGTTTATCCGCTGATCTCTCCTTTGCCGTGTATGGATTTAAAAATGGAGAAACAATACGCATTAAGAATCCCCTTAATAAGGGGGACAAGGCCCTTATGGTGGAAAAGTGTGATAAACTGATTTCCTTTGTGGATACCGTAGGGCATGAACCCTGGCTCCGTACCACCATCCGGGGTATTGTGGGCCAGAAGCTAACTCACGGCCTCCTGGTAGTGGCCGCTGACCAGGGACCCACCCACATCACCCGGGAACATCTGGGGATAATTTTGGCCATGGAACTACCGGTGATCGTGGTGATGACCAAGATCGACCGGGTAAGTGAGGATCGAATCCAGGCTGTTCGCCAGGAGATCTTCGACCTCCTGAAACTGGTGGGAAGAATACCCTACATGGTAAAAACCAGGAAAGATGCAGATTTCCTGTCAGAAAACATGAACCAACACTTAGTACCGGTTATCAAAGCATCCCCTGTTACTGGGGAAGGCTTGGAACTCTTAGATCGTCTGTTTTCTGGTCTTAAAATACCCTCCCACGAAGAAGACTTCCACAAACCATTCATGATGTACATCGATAAGATCTACTCGGTTATGGGAGTGGGAACTGTGGTGAGCGGCACCATAAGACAGGGTAAAGTTGAAAAGGGTGAAAAACTTATTTTAGGCCCCTTAAGCTCAGGAGATTTCCTCCCGGTGAATGTGAAGACCATTGAAATGCACCACTATCGCAAGGAAAGTGCCAGTGTGGGAGAAGTGGTAGGAATATCCATTACTGGCGTTGAAATGGATGAAATAAGGAGGGGGATGATTATATGCCACCCTGACTATAAACCTCAGCCAGTGAGAGAATTTGACGCAGATGTGGCTATCCTCGTACATCCCACCACCATCAAGGAGGGTTACGAATGCATAACCCATATCGAAACCATAGCCGAAACCACTTGCTTCCGACCCCTGGGCCAGGAATACCTGTCAGCAGGAGACACCGGCCAGGTTAGAATGAGATTCAAATACCATCCCTTTGCCATCCATGAAGGTCAAAAACTAATTTTCAGGGAAGGTAAAAGTAAAGGGGTGGGAACAGTAACCCGCATAGCCAGTTAAGTTATTCTAGTTAAGTAACGTGAAAAAACTATTACCCAGGCAATAATACAAAATAAGCTAATTACGGTAATAAAATTATTATTACCCAATAATTCATCATCTTAACTTTTGTTTTAGGAATTCCTGGATCTCACAGGCCTTACAGACGGGTACAGATGATGGTTCACCACACTTCTGACAACGGTGCAGTTCAATCCTTTTCTGGTCCAAGTTGCGTAGGTTTTTCTGGAAAAAATTAAGTAGATTGAGTTTGGTGCCGGGTCGGTCTTCTTCCAGCTGGTTGAGATAATTTTTTAATCTGGAGCGAAGAGATTGATGGGCATAGGGACATTCAGCAAGGTGCACCGGGACTTCATTCATTATAGCCCAGGTACCCACCTCTTTTTCCTTCACCAGCCATAGGGGTTTTATGCGTGGCACCATCCCCGGATGTATTCGTTCCTGTTTAGGCCCGAACTTGGCAAACCGGCGCACATCAGCCCGGGCAAAACTCATTAAATAGGATTGAACCTCATCATCCAGGTTGTGACCGGTGGCCAGTTTATCAACACTCAGCTGACAGGCAGTGCGGTTCAGAAGGTAACGCCTGAAAACACCACAGGGGACACAGGCTGTCTGGTAGAACTGGGCGGCCTCATCCAGAGAGAATCCAATCTCCTTTTTAAAGGATAGTTCATGGTACTCCACTCCCAGATCCTTTGCCTGGTCACGGGCTGCTTCCAAACCCTCCTCACGATAATGAACTATCCCTTCATCGATGGCAATGGCCAGGAGTTTGAAATCGAATCCACCCTCTTCAACCAGTTTATGCAGAATGTGCAGGGTCAAAACACTATCTTTACCCCCAGAAAGAGCTACTGCTACCTTATCCCCTTTATCTATCAGGTTATAATCATTTATTACCTTTTCCACACGGTTTTCAAGTTCCAGGTTGAAATGGTGCCTGTCCCAGGGTTTCATAAAAAATATATGGTTGGCTGAACATAAAAAATAGTATGATATCTGCAGAATTGACTGTAATCCCCATAGGTACTCCAGATACAAGCCTAAGCAAATATGTGGCTGCGGCAATTGCTGCCCTGGATGAAACTAGTGTAACTTATAAGTTACATGGCATGGGGACCTTGCTGGAAGCTGATAATCCCGATGATCTCTTTGAGGCCATTAAAGTTGCCCATGAAGCTGTGTTTAAGGCTGGATCACAGCGGGTGGTGACCAGTGTCAAAATAGACGATCGGAGAGATCGCCAGCGCACCATGGAAGACAAAATACAGTCAGTAGAGAAAAAACTAGAATAATCATGTTTTTACCAGCACCAATGATTATTTTAGTCCTTGAAAGAGGGAGCTTAAAATTCACTTAAACAGTGAGAATGCTTTAATAAATAAAAAAAGAATTAAAAAGGAATTAAAAGGTAAAAAATATTTATTTTTGTTGGGAAGAAACTTAAGTTTAGAAGAACTTATCCGAAGCTGCTTCCAGGGTTATCACTATCTTTTCCAGTTCTTCTACGGAGAGTGAGGGATGTACTGGTAGAGATAGAACTTCTGAGGCTGCCTTTTCAGTTTCACTCCAGTGATCATGGTATCCCAAGTTCTGGTAGAGTTCCTGTTTGTAGATGGGGATAGGGTAATGTATTCCCGTTCCAATACCTTCCTGGTTGAGGTAATTCATCACATCATTGCGTTTTCCGTCTTTAACCCTTACGGTGTACTGGTGGAATACGTGTTTCACCTGGGGGGAAACAAATGGTGATTCAATGCATGAAATTCCCTTTAAATGTTCAGTGAGGTATTCTGCATTTTCTATTCTCTTCTGGTTAAACCCATCCAGCTTTTTCAGTTGAACCAACCCAATGGCCGCAGCTATGTCTGTCATTCGGAAATTGTATCCCAGAACAGAATGCTGGTACCTTTCTCTTTCACCATGGGCTTTCAGTATGCGGGCCTGGTCAGCGAGCTTGCTGCTGTTGGTGGTTATTATCCCCCCTTCACTGGTGGTCATGTTTTTGGTGGGATAAAAACTGAAACAAGCCATATCACCAATGGAGCCTATCATCTGGTCCTGGAACTTTGCTCCATGGGCCTGGGCCGCGTCCTCAACCACGGGGATGTTGTGTTCCTGGGAGATTTCCATTATGCGATCCATCTTGGCCGGTTGACCATAAAGGTGCACCGGGATGATAGCCTTTGTTTTTTCAGTGATGGCATCTTCAATACATTCTGGATCAAGGTTAAAGGTTGAAGGGTCTATGTCTACAAAAACAGGCCGGGCACCAACGTATAGTGCGCAGTTACCAGTGGCTGCAAAGCTGAAGGGAGTGGTAATAACTTCATCACCATTACCTACACCCAAGGCCAACAGGGCAACATGCAAGGCTGTGGTCCCGGAGCTGGTGGCCACGGCGTGTTCGGCTCCAACATAACTGGCAAAAGCTTCTTCAAATTCGGCCACTTTAGGGCCCTGGGCTATGAATCCTGACCTTAAAACTTTTTCCACTTCTTCAATTTCTTCTTCACCTATAAGGGGCTTGGCAACTGGTATCATGAATTCACCTATATTTAATCTGGGATAATTAGATAAGTCCAATTCAAATCATTTTATATCCCCAAATAATTCATATCCCTAAATAAACCATGAAGGGGTTTACTTACCGGGTGTTGTAAAATGACACTTAAAAAATTTATATTAAACTTGCCTTTCATCCACGATTTTTACATTGATTTTATCACTTAAAAAGATACCTATATCATGAAATAAAGGAAAAATAAGGGGTTAAAATAAAATTCTTTTTTTATTTAACGGAATATTCGTAGTACATCCTCTTTCCGGTTCCAGAACAGGATGACAATCATTAAAATTGAAGCCAAAATTAGGAGAGGTAGTCCACTGAAGGGGTCTGCTGCCTGGGAAGTAACCACCGATGGCAATCCCTGAAGCCCTGAATCTGTTGAATTAAAGAAAAGGGCCACATAGAGGTTATTGGCAATATGGACCCCCATGGCGGATTCTATCCCATTATCTGCCAGGGCCAGTATTCCCAGCATCATCCCCACCACGAAGGTGGAAGCAACAATGGACAGATCAGAGGTCAGGCTGGTTCCATTGAAGAAATGTACAATTCCAAATAGCAAGGAAGTTATTAAAAGTGGAATCCATGGTTTTTTGGAAATTAAACTAAATCCCTGCATGAGGTACCCTCTAAACAGTATTTCCTCAAAGGAAGCCTGGAGTGGGAATACCAGTAGACAGATAACCAGAAGGATGAGGAAATTTCCCGAGTTATAGGTAATCTGATAGCTGCCGGGGTTAATGATCAAATCGGGTAGAGAAAGGATAAATAGAATCAACGCCCATAAAATAAGCCCTTTAAATAAAAGCTTCCACCTTACCCCTGAAACAGTGTTGATAACCTTTAACAGGTGTTTATGGTGGATGAATCTCAAGCAGATGTAGAAGAATAAATAGGATAGGGTGTAACTGATCCCCACCAGTATCACCAAGGAAAATGGACTGCTCAAGGCGGAGGTAATGAAATCGTAAATGTTTGCTATTCCGCCTGAGGAAAAAATGGACAGGAATACAAGCAAAATTCCCATTATAATGCCCGCCACCAAACTACCGCCTACTAGGGACATGAGGACGGTTAAAAGGTATTTCCACCAGCTGTTGGATCCTTCCGATGCATTATCTAAAAATGTTAGGGGTGAAAGAGTTGACATTGTTTTTCTCCAGCAAGATAATCTCTTTTAGTAGTTATACCATTATATTAATAGGTTGATCACTATGAGATACATGGTTATTAAATTAAAACTATAAAAAACTTGAGTTGAGTGGAAGTTTCTCCCAAATATCCTCCTTAATACCAATGGGGGTTAACATGGTAAATCATCATCAAGGGGAAATTTGATAGTATAGGAAAGGTAACCACAGATGAACTAATTACCATTTAAGAACTATGATTACCATGATATTTTTGAGGTTTGTGCAATGGTTGAACTTAACGAGATAGACTTTTTATGGGTAGAAGAAGGGCAGGTAAGGATGAAGATCCCCCAATTCGAAAAGGTAACAGCCAGGGCTCCGGTCTTTTTCAATCCAGTTATGGAACTTAACCGGGACTTGTCAGTAGCTGCCTTATCCTTTTATCAACAACAAAAAGGGGAAGATATCGCCATCTGTGATGCCTTTGGAGGTAGTGGAATAAGGGGCATACGTTATGCCCAGGAAATAAAAAATGTTTCTCTGGCAGTAGTGAACGATTTAAATCCCCTGGCAGTTGAACTTGCCAAGGAAAATATTAAAAATAATGGTTTAACCAATGTTAAGGCCTGTAGAGAGGATGCTAATCTTATTCTCCGGAAATGCGGGGGTAAATTTGATGTTATCGATATTGACCCCTTTGGAACCCCGGCTCCCTATGTTGAATCTGCGGCTGCCAGTCTTAAAGCAGGAGGATTGATTTGCATTACCGCCACCGACACTTCGGCCCTGTGTGGTACCTACAAAAAACCATGCATACGGAAATATAGTGCCAAGCCGTTGAGGAATGAGTACTGTCACGAAACAGGCCTGAGAATACTGGCTGGATTCATGTGCCGCACCTTTTCCAAATATAAAAAGTATCTGGAGTTCCAGTTCTCTCACAGCACAGAACACTACATGCGCATCTACGCCCTGGTGGGTAAAGGAGCTAAAAATACTGATGATTCACTGGAAAACCTTGGTTATATTGCACATTGCCCCAAATGTCTTAACCGGCAGGTTTTTAAAGGTTTGACTCCCAGGATACCTCTAGAATGTCCAGAGTGTGGCCAAGTGCCCCTTGTGGCCGGGCCACTGTGGTGTGGGGAAATGCAGAACTCGGAGTTTATACAGGGCATGTTAGATTTAGTGCCAGATTTGAAGATAAACCGGGAAGTAGAAGTCATAAAACTCCTGGAAAAATGTAAGGAGGAAGCTGGTGCACCACCCACCTTCTACGATGTGCACACTATTTGTAAAAAGTTGAAGATAAGTGCCTCTCCCCGGGAAAGGGTGGTGGAAAATATTCAAAATAAGGGATACCTGGTTAAACTCACCCATTTCAACCCCAATGGTTTGAAGACTGACGCTCCACTATCAGTCATTGAACAGGCCATTAGGAATGACTGATAAGGCATATTATTATTTTAAGTGGATTAATTCCCGGAAATAGATGTTTAAAATAAATTTTTCATTACCTTTTTTATTAAAATAAATTAAAATAAAAATTTATACCATTAGAATGGAAAATATCCATTTCCGGATAATCTTCCCTTTTTTTTACTGATAATCCAGCATTCCATGGGTGTAATAGTACTGTAACTCCGAGGCATGCTGGAGTTCATAGTTACGATACGGTAAACTCAGGTAGGGGGTTACCATTCCCTTCAGGGTGTAGTAGTACGCAGCCAGTGCCCCGTACTCCTGCCAGGTTATGTAGAAGTAGAGGGGTAATCCACATCCCTGGGTGAATATGGGGTTGCCTGACCTGGCTGTACCATGCCAGACCATGGGTATGGGCCCTTCCTGCCCATTTTGACCAGCTATTTTCTTGATATAACTACGGGCCTCTTTCCAGCTGTTAAATGTCAGACCATCTGCCTTGAATTTATACCTTCCGTCTGGAACTCCGAATATGGCCAGTTTAAGGGAGTCCATGTAATCAGTGGGACCCGCGGCACCGGTACCATTGGTGTCAATAAAGGCCATTTCTATTATCATCACATCACCCTCTTTGTAGTGTCGATAGTTGGAATCACCAGCAAAATGGACAACCAGGGCACATTTGGAGTTTCGTTCCTCGGCATATTCTGCCAGTAATTTGGAGTGCACATGACCAGGATACATGTCAGGGTTGGCCAGTTTCACAAATCCCAACCTACCCACCGGTTCAACTAAACCCGTGGCAGAGGAGATAACTAGATAACCACCGAATAACGCCAGAACAATCAGCAGAATTACTTGCCATTTCATTACTTCACCAGATCTATCATTAACAGAGGGTCACTCGAGATAATATTATTCATTTCCAATTTATCTATACGTTTAAGAATATAATATTTATTAAATTTTCCACATCCGCCGCTAATTAGTAACAAATGGTTAGTGAGTAATCCAGAAACTACTTTTGTTCATAAAATCATGTTTATGCGGATACCTCATCCTGGAGCAAGGATAACCCTAATCCGAGAGTGAGGATAACCCTAAACTGGATTAAAAAATATACTTAACCTAAAGTAAAAAAATAACCCTAAACTGGAGTAAAGGATAAGGATATCTGTAATGAAGGATAAAAGCTGTAATGAATGATGAAAACACTGCTTGATCTTATAAAATCTATTAAAGGAGGAAATTAATTGGATATCGGATATTTAACTTCTGATGCAATAAAATATCCCTCAAAGGATTGGAAAAAGGTTTTAATCCTTGGAATTTTAATTTTAACCAGTTTTTTAATTGTTCCTGCTTTTTTAGTCATGGGATATGTATTCCGGGCCATGAAATGGTCTATCGCCGGGGTGGACCAGTTACCAGAATTTGATGAATGGGGGGAGATGTTCACCGATGGTCTTAAAATTCTGGTGGTGGAACTGGCATACTTCATCATCCCCACCATTATGATAGTTATGGGTATGTGGGCTTCCCTGGGCGCATTAGTGGCTTCAGGAGTTTCCGGGAATGAATTATCATTCAATACGGCTTTCAGTACCTTCGGTTTTATGGGAGGAGTGATCATCACCGGATTGGTGGTGGCAGTTATTTTTGGAGTGTTTTTCACCATAGCCATAGCCAACATGGCTTACCATGATAGTAAAATCCAGGCGGCCTTCCGTTTCCAGGAAATTCTAAACCGGATCCGGGCCATTGGCTGGGTGGACTACATAATCTGGTACGTGATGATGATCTTCCTGGGAATAATCATCAGCACCTTAATAGGATTACTGGGGTTTGTACCAGTCCTAGGTTGGGCTTTAATCGTTTTATTGATTTACCCCTATGTTTATTTATTATATGCTAGAGCTCTGGGACTGTTGTTCCTATCGGGCTTGGAAACCCCGTGATTTATCTATACATTTTTAATGAAAGTTAGGACTATTCTGGCAAATTTTAAAGGATTTTATCCACGATTTAAAAGAAACAATCAAATTTTTATAAGAAAATAAACATAGCAATAGATACCTAAAAAAATGGAGGTAAAAACATGGATATTGGAGAAATTATTTCAGATTCCATTAGTTATCCGTCTCAGGACTGGAAAAAAGTAATTATACTGGGAATTTTGACCATTATAAGCATTTTAATAATTCCAGTCTTCCTGGTAATGGGATACTTTTTCAGAATTTTAAAAAGTTCCATAGCCGGTTTTGACGAACTCCCTGACTTTGATGAATGGGGAGAGATGTTCATAGACGGTTTAAAAATGTTTGTAGTACAATTTGTATACCTTTTGATACCACTGATAGTAATATTTATTGGAGCATGGGCTTCAATCGCATCTATGTCTGTAACTGAAGCAGGCAACCTAGCCAATCCAACTTTAGCCATTGGACTCATTGGTGGAACAGCCATCATTGGAATTATCTTAGCAATACTCTTCGAATTAATCGGATCTATTGCTGTTGCCAATATGGCCCTAAATGACAGCGAATTTGGAGCTGCGTTCCGATTCAGTGAAATTCTAGAGAAAATATCAATGATTGGATGGGGCAAATACATAGTATGGTATATCGTGATGATCATCGTCACCTTCATCGGTGGAATCATTGCCAGTGTACTACAGGTAATTCCATTCATCGGTATGATAATTGCCCTGTTAGTGGTTTACCCTTACATAACCATGTTCAGTGCAAGATCTCTGGCCCTTTTATTCGGATCAGCTGTTGAAATGGAATAAAAAACCACATTTTCTTCTTTTTTCCTTTTTTTAAATAGTTTAGAAACATAGTACGATTCTTGAAAATATATTGAATATAATATGATTAATTAAGGAAATTATACTTCTAAATGAGTTTTCTTAAAATTTAAAATAAATAGATATTACTCATTTGATATTACTGATTTTCAATTTTTGAGGGTTATTCTTATCCAGATTGAACTGTACCTCAATATTAAAAAAAATAGAACACTCTAAAAAAAAGGAATAAAAAAATCCCCTGGATACTATCCTAAGGGATCCATTGGTTAAATTCCTTTAAGGATTAATCCGTGACTCCAGTTTACATCCCGGTGAGACGCAAACCAGTTATCTTGGCAGTGTCACTGTTGAGGGCCCGCAGATCATCGGGGGAGAACTTGCGGATGTCATCGTGACCAGCAAGTTGGGCTAACATCTTGGTTTCCTCAGTCATGGATTTGATGTAGTTAGCTACCTTCATGGCGGCCATGTCCACGTCCAGGCGTTCACACAGTATTGGATCCTGGGTGGCTACTCCCACCGGACATTTACCAGTGTAACACATACGACAGGCCCGGCATCCCATGGCAATCATGGCCCCGGTTCCAATGTACACTGCATCGGCACCCAGAGCCATTGATTTGGCTACATCAGCCCCACTCCTTATTCCACCGGTGATGATAAGATCCACGGTGTCTTTCATTCCTATTTCTTCCAGTCCATGAACTGCTTCCATCAGTGCGGCCAGGGTGGGGATTCCGGTGTGCTCGATAACCACTTCTGGTGCGGCACCAGTTCCTCCTTCCATCCCATCCACTGATATAACATCAGCACCGGCTTCGGCCACGGCCTGGACATCATCTTTCACTCTTCCCGGTCCCAGTTTAACCACAATAGGCACCTGCCAGTCCGTAACCTCACGTATGAGTTCAATGTGTTTGGCCAGGTCTCCTGGACGGGTGGAATCCAGGAATCTTGCGGGGCTCAGGGCGTCAGTTCCCAGGGGTATTCCCCTAATTTCGGCAACTTTGGGGCTCACTTTTTCAGCCAGGAGGTGTCCTCCCATTCCGGGCTTAGCTCCCTGTCCAATCTTAACTTCTATGGCATCTCCCACATTGAGATAATCAGCGGAGACTCCAAATCTTCCGGAGGAGTACTGGACCATGAGCTTGTCTGCACATTCCCTTTCTCTGGGGAGCATTCCTCCTTCACCAGTGTTGGCACAGGAGCCTACCAGGGCAGAACCCTTAGCCATAGCCACTTTACATTCCTCGGAAAGTGCTCCAAAGGACATTCCGGCAATGAGTACCGGGGTTTCCAGTTCCAATGGGTTTTCAGCATATCTTGACCCCAGAACTACCTTGGTGTTACAGGGTTCCCGGTACTTGTCCACCGGGGATACTGTGGCCTGTCCCGGTAATATGATGATATCATCCAGGTTGGGTAGTCTTCTTTCTGTACCAAAACCTCGGAGAACGTATTTACCTGCCTTGGAGGTGTAGCGTATGTCAGCAATTGTTCTAGGGTCCCATATACTACCGGCGCCGGTGGGTATGAGTACGGGGCAGGCAGCAGTGCATGAACCACACATTATACACTTGCTCTTATCGATTTCTGCATGGCTATCCACTATTTTGATGGCGTTGGTTGGGCAGACAATTTCACAGGTACCACAGAAAACACAGAGTCCTTCGGTGGATACTGCCAGTTCTCCAGAGGGGGATAATGGCCGGGGTGCTGCTGATCCCATGGAATTATCTATTTCAAAGTTGGTCTGCAAGCCAGTGGCGAAATCTTTAACATCCACCACGCTAAGGCAATTTTCTCCACAGGATTTGACACATGCTGGCTCGTCGTCCGGGCCCTGCATGCACTGCTGCTCACATTTTAGCATCTGGTCAGCAGTGTAGGTTATGCTTCCAATGGGGCACATTAACATGCACAGGCGGCAGCCCACACACAGGTCCTGGTTGATTTTAACCACGTTGTCTTCACGGTATATAGCATCCCGGAAACATCCTTTTAGACAGGATGGGTTTATGCACTGCTGGCAGACAATGGTTTGGTAGCCTTCGGTCATTTTGTGCAGGAAAATACTGCTTTCACCGTTGACTGATGCACAGGCTTCAATACAGTCGTTACATCCGTCACACTTATCGGGATTGGTTAAAAGTATCTGTTTCATTTGTTGGCCTCCTGTTTACCATAGAATGGTCTTAGCTCTTCAGGACCAATTTTAACGAAGTCTTGGGGTTGGGCCTCCACGGAGTATTCCTGGAAGATTTTGGTTAATTTATCCTTATCTTCCGCGGTGAGTTCAGTTACCGCAGCATTGGTACCGGTCTGGTACTTACCTGCCACGTAAATGTTTCCACCAATCATCCAATCCCCGGTGTATTCACCAGCATCTCCGGTAACGATTATGTCTCCACTGAGCATGTAAAGTCCAGCGTGGCTACCCATGTTACCGTTGATGAGTAGAATACCTCCCTTGTTTAGCTGGCCCACGGCATCTCCCGCATCACCATAAACCACTATAGTTCCGTTGTAGGTTCCGAATCCCACACCTTCTTCAGCAGAGCCCCTGATGATGATTTCGCCAGAGGTCATGTTGTCCCCTACATAGCGACCCACATTTCCATTTATTTCTATGGATGCTCCATTGTTAAGTGCGGCTACGAAGTCTCCAACATCACCATTAAGGGTGATTTCTGCTTCAGGCCCCAGTCCAACTGCTATTGAGTTTAGTTTTCCCGGTTCTTCCAGTGTTATATTATTTTTATCTTCAGATAATGCTTTTTTAATTTCAACATTCAACTGTCGGGTGGTATAGTTTTCTGCTTTTATAGTATCCGATACACTCGTTCAAATTCCCCCATTATTCTCGTTGAGGGTAATAAATCAATCTCTATTATAAAGTTTGCCTTTTGTGTAACTTTTAAAGTATACTGTTATATAATAAAATGAGACAATAGTGTAGTGGAAATCATTTGATGAATCTAATTGAAAAAATAACATAGCGGTGAAAAATAAAAACAGGTGAGAGAGAGAGAGTATGAAAACCCTGATCACTAACCTTAGGGGGCAGTGCCTCTTCAATGTCTCTATGGAGACCCAGCCCGATGGATTGATTAGCCTTTATCATGGTAAATACCGTAAAACTGAATTGGATTCCTTCTTGAAAGGAGGTGAAATTCAGATCAATGCTGAAAACCCCCATGGTGCATTAACCCGGATTTTAGAGATTATTAGAGGGGCTAAAATACATGGAGAAGTTTACGTGGCCTATGGTGCAGGAGATATCGGTCCTCTTCTGAATTTTGCAGCCAACCAGGAAGGAGTGGATGGAATTTTCTCCTGTTATCATGAGAAGGTGGTTAGGTTTCCACCCCTTCAATTGAAGATATCCAAAACCCGCCTTAAAATAATGAAATTACTGGCCCAAAGAGATTTAACCGCCATTGAAATTGGTGAAGAAGTTGAAATATCCCGAGCGATGGTTTATAAACATCTTAACGGACTTATAGAAATGGGGATGGTGAAAAGGTCAGAGTCAATGGAGAAATACAGTATAACCAATGCCGGAATGCTGGCGTTAATCTGATTTACCCTTAAAAAGGATAGATTTACCTTTATGAATGATGATTCATCCTAGAAATCTAATTAAAATGATGATTCAAAATCAGGAAGGAGATAAGGATTTGTCCAGTTACAAACCACCAATCTTTTTCAAAAATAAAGGGATATTTACCATCAAAGGTGAAACTGTTCCCCAATAATTCCTTGAAATCAGAGATTATGTGCAACGTAGTATAAAAAAATGGATTTGCGTGCTGGTCTAATTTGAAAAAATTATTCCCCAACCAAAGTTGAACAATGATTTAAATAAATCCTAAAAAGAATAAAAAAAGGTAAAGAATAATAGCAAATAAATGATATATTTTATTTTATAGTTAAGTTCGTGAGTTGATGATTCAGGAGTTAGTTATGTTCTGGACCCCCAAAGATAATAAAAGATTTATTCCATTGGATACTCAATACGCAGCTTGTAACTGGCCTTATCACTTAAAAGCACAGTTCCCGGGACAAAGTAGTCCTCAAATTTCTGAACTTTCTTCACCATACACGGTTCAAAATCGATCTTCTTGGTGTAGGATCGGCATTCCTCATCATCGATTATTCCCTTCTTCACCAGGGCAATATACCTCATCTTTATTGTTTCTTCACTTATCAAAGCCATATGATCACCTAATAATAACTTGTACAAACTTGTATTTAAATTATTTGCACTAATATTTGAAAAATGTATAATTAAACATAGAATAAATTTGGAAAATATAAACAATGTTTATCTGAGCGGTGAATGTGATGAAAGAAAATGAGAATAAAAATGAAATCGTGGAAATAGACGATGTAGACCGAGAAATCATTAATTTATTCAATGAAGATGGGAGGATGTCTTACCGGAAAATAGCGAAACTCCTCAACGTCTCCATAGGCACAGTCCACAACCGAATGGAAAAACTCACCAAAAACGGAGTTATACAGAAATTTACCCCGGTGATTGATCACAGCAAACTGGGTTACAACCTCACCACCATCATCGGAGTAAGGGTAAAGGGCGGGGTTCTGGAAAACTGGGAAGACCGCACCGCCTACCACAAGAACGTCCTCTGCATGTACGATGTCACTGGTGAATTCGATGCCATACTGGTTGCCCGATTTAAAGATACCAGCGAACTAGATCAGTTTATCAAGAGCCTGTTGCGGGAACCAGATGTCCAGAGAACCTACACCCAAACCGTGCTCAACATAGTAAAAGAAGATCTCAGCTCCAGCAAAATGTTGTAAAAACTAAGTTGAACTTGTAAAATGGACGATTTAGATATATAAACCTTAAAAAAAGATTATATTATGGAATAATGGTGATTAGACGTATTAAATTAGTTATACATGATAAAAGTGAAGGAATACCTTGCGAAGTTTAGGTGAATAAAATCCCACACTTAAGGAGGTCTTTGCTTTGATTTCTCTGGTTTACTCCCCAGATTATGCACTGCACCAAACTGGATCCCACCCTGAAAATCAGGGTAGACTGGACATAATGATGGAATACATCACCAGAGAGTTTGGTGAGCTCACACCGGAAGGTGGTGAAATTGATATACACCCTCCCACCCCGGCCAGTGAAGAGGACCTCCTGCAGGTGCATCCCCTCCGCCACTTGGAACACTTGAAGAATTTTGCTGAAAATGGGGGAGGCTACCTGGATTATGACACCTATGAATCACCCCAGAGTTATGAAATTGCCAAACTAGCAGCAGGAGGAGCTATTACTGCCTGTGAACTGGTTCTTAGCGGGCATGATTTTTCCTATTCCCTGGCACGCCCTCCTGGTCATCATGCCACCTCAGACCAGGCCATGGGTTTCTGTTTAATAAACAATCTGGCTGTGGCCCTGGAGTACCTGCGAAAAAACCATGACCTGGAAAAATTCATGATACTGGATTTTGACGCCCACTACGGGAATGGGACTGCAGAAATATTTTATCAGGACCCCCATGTTCTTTACATATCCATTCACCAGGACCCTAGCACTATCTTTCCGGGTAAAGGCTTTGTTGAAGAAATAGGAATGGGATTGGGGCAAGGTTTTAACCTTAACCTGCCTGTGTCCCCTGGTTCCGGGACCTCTGACTATATTTACCTCCTGGAAAAAATCCTGGAACCAGTTATAAAAAAATTCCAAGCTGATTTCTATTTCCTGGATGTGGGGTTTGACAGCCATCAGGAAGATCCACTCTCCCATCTACAGTTAGATGATGATTTTTATCCCTGGATAGCCTCTTATATGCGTAAGCTGGCTTCCCAGATGGTGCTTATCCTGGAGGGTGGTTACAGTAGAGATGCCATGGCCCGGTCCAACCTGAAAATGATAAATGTGTTGAGGAACAAGATCACCCCTGAAGAGGAATGGCGACCCCCAGGAAAACTGGTGGTGAAAGAAGAAACCAAAGCTTTATTCAAAGAGGTGCAAGACAGATTTTCACCCTATTTCACCTTTTAATTCCAAGTCACGAAATCAAGGATAGAAAATAAATTTTACACTCGAGGAGATTACAATGGATAAGATCCGGTTCAAACAGGCTCAAGAACTTCTAAAAGAAGCAGGGCAATCAAAAATAGGTCCCGAGAAACTGAAAACCCCCCGTGAGGGTACTATAAATTCTCAAGCCTATGCAGAAATTATAAAAAGTATTATAGAAACTGAAGAGTTCATTTACTCCAGCAGACCAACCCATAAATTGCTCCAGGAGGATGCTGAAGAATTCTGTGGAAGGTTAGTAGATATAAGGAACAAGATCGATGATATTCTGGTTGAATTTGGTGTCCTGGAAAAGGAAGATGTGGAAAAGGAGGTAGGAAAACTTTCAGAGAGGTTCATCATACTTACCAGTAAGGGAAACTTCAAGAAAATTATTAACCGATGGGGTGTGGAACCTCAAAGGATAGTGGTGGCAGGAGTACCATTAGAAGCTGAAGACATGCGAATTCTTAACCCTAAAATTCCTGAAACAGCACTTGAACCGATAAAAAAGAAAATATCCCATGTTAAAAACGATATAAGTCGTAAAATGGAACAACTGGGCGCACAGGAAATTCTGGTAGTGGTTGAAAATGATAAATCAGGAGAACTACTGGCAAAGAGGGCGGTGGACCTCTACGGATCCAAAGTAATGAAAAGGGATGATTTAAAGGCTGTTGATGTCCTTGAATTCCGAAAAATTCTGGAAGGCTGATTCATGCCCATCTTTAATCTATTTAAAATGCTTAATTGATTAAATACACCGTATTATGCTTTTTACAATTTAAATGAGGGTCGTGCATTAAATTCACCAAACAGGCGTTAGGAAAAGTAGGCGAAAATATGTAAAAACTACCCTGAAAATAGGGAATATCAGGGAAAAAACACAACTCTTTTTATATCACTTCCCTAATTTATACACATACTAACCATCAGTTTGTTAAGATGAGAATTATTCATAAATTTAGTATAATTACAACAAATTAAACACCAACATTCTTAAGTAAAAAGGGAATGATAACAGGAAAACATGTTTTAATACAAAAACACTGCATAAATCATTGGAAAATAAAGATCAATTGTTTTTTTAAGTATTTTTTAGTATTATCAACAATTAGAACTCAGGGGTGAAAAAATTGGAACCACCGTGTTTACCCGATACCCAAGAAAAGTTACCTACCATCCCCGTACACCTTACGCGAGTAGGAGTGAAAGGGGTTAAAAAACTATTAAAAATCGAAAGGGAGAACAAAAGGCCCATCGTTCTTTTGCCCTCCTTCGACGCCTACGTGGATTTGCCCAGCACGCAAAGAGGCATCCACATGTCAAGGAACCCAGAAGCCATTAGTGATGTCCTGGAAGAAGCTGTTGAAGACAGTGCAATGGAAGTAGAATCCTTGTGCGCGGAGATAGTTAACCTGCTACTGGAGAAGCATAAATACGCCAAACGAGCCGAAGTCAGCATGAAGAGTGACTTCATGATCATGAAGAAATCACCGGTGACCAAGCACAAAACCCAGGAAATGGTGAACATAATGGCGGATGCCATTGGCTACCGTAACGAGGAGGGCGTGGTTATTCGGAAGATGATCGGGGCGGAAGTGGTAGGGATGACTGTGTGTCCCTGTGCCCAGGAAACAGTGAAGGAAAGTTCCAAACAGAAGCTCCTGGAATTTTTAGATGAAGAAACCACGGAAAAAGTTCTGGAAGCTGTTACCTTCGCATCCCACAACCAGAGAGGTCGGGGCAGTATTATGATTGAAGTACCAGCCCAGCAGGTAATCCGGGGCGAAGACATAATCAGGATAATCGAAGACTCCATGAGCTCCTACGTATGTGAACTTCTGAAAAGACCAGATGAGCATGCAGTGGTGATTAATGCCCACGAGCATCCCATGTTCGTGGAAGATTGTGTACGCAACATGATTCAGAAGATCGTGGAAGAATTCTCCCACCTGCCCGATGACACTCTCATCACAGTGCAACAGGTAAACGAAGAAAGTATACACCGCCACAATGCATTTGCAGAGAAAGTGGCCACAATGGGTGAGCTTAAATCTGAAATAAGAAATGGTGGAGACAAATGAGAACACGCGAAATTGCCGGGCAGATCATGGGCCAGTTAGAGGCATTTGAAGGTTCTAAAGCAGCCATGGACACCACAGAATTACTTATAGTCAGGGGAAGATCCCGCCAGAGAATCCCACCGGAAGAACTGGAATCCACCATCTCCCAGATACTTCAGGGATTGGGTGCCCGGAAACTGGACATGTACTCCGATGAAACTGCCGATATCATCACCATAATGGATGAACAGATCCGTTCCCAGGTATCCATTCAGGAAGAAACCGACATATACGGGATCTATCGTCTAAAAGAATCCTTCGAAAACATGAACTGCCATGCAGATTACGGTATAGGTGTGGTGGATGATATTGCCATTTTTATTATTCTGTGGAAAGATAAAAGTGGTATAGGCCCCCTCTTTGTGGAACTGGTGGTTTCGGCACTGGAAGGATAACTTAAAACCCCCCGGAATTCGTGGTTTCCTCCCAATGTCTAAAAAAATTGATTGACTTAAGATATAAAGAAAATTGATAACTGACGATAGAATGTTATCTAAAAACCAGCTAATTCTTTTACTGGAATCTCAGGGTGAGGATGTTCTGCATTTGATGATGCAGGCCAACTCACTCCGTCAGACAGATAAAATAACCTATTCTAAAAATGTTTTCCTACCCTTAACCAATATCTGCCGCAACGAGTGTGGGTACTGTACCTTCCGCCGTAACCCGGAAGATGATGACGCCACTCTGGTCATGTCCCCCCAGGAAGTCATGGCCACCATTCACCAGGCCGACGAGTACGGCTGTCGGGAAGCTCTTTTTACATTTGGAGAACAATCTGATGCAACACCCGAGGTTGAACAGGCCCTGAAAAAAATAGGATACACTGGGATGTTGGAGTATCTCTATGATCTTTGTGAGCGAACACTGAATGAAACTAACCTGCTCCCCCATAGCAACCCGGGCATACTTGAAAAAGACGAGCTTAAGATGTTGAGAGAGGTAAATGCTTCCATGGGGTTGATGCTGGAAACTACGAGTAAAAGGTTAATGGATACCCCGGCCCATCAGAAGAGTCCAGGTAAAGATCCACAGCTTAGAATTACAACCATTGAAAATGCAGGTAAATTAAAGATTCCCTTTACTACTGGACTTTTAATTGGTATCGGTGAAACTGTAGAAGAACGTGTTGAGTCACTCCTGGAAATCAGGAGAATTCAGGATCAATATGGTCATATACAGGAGATCATCATCCAGAATTTCAAAACCAAACCAGGTATAGAAATGGAAAACCACAGCGAACCTTCACTTCTGGAGATGATCCGAATGGTGGCAGTCACCAAGCTGTTGTTCCCGGATTGCAGTGTTCAGGTCCCTCCTAATCTCAACCAGGATACTGCCCAGGTATTTCTCCTGGCCGGGGCCGATGATTGGGGAGGTGTTTCACCTCTAACCCGGGACTACGTGAACCCGGAAGCACCCTGGCCAGAGTTAGATGAACTTAACAAATTAACCTGTCAGCTGGGATTCTATTTGAAAGAAAGACTACCGGTATATCCCCAATACCTCACTAAGGAATTTTTAAGTAACCGAATCCAGGAAAAATTAATTTAGTGACAAAAGTTAATTTAGGGTGACCAAGTTATCCACAACTGTGAGTGCTGAAAAAATCCTGTGAAAATTTAATTTGCATTGAATAAGACCCGGAAAAGGGTCTGGTTTTCCTTGTCTATTTCTAGAATACCTTTTAACTGCATGGTAAGGGTCTGGACTATCTGGAGCCCCAGGGATTTGGTGTGATTAAGATCAAAATCACCAGAAAGTCCCACTCCATCATCAACCACCTCCAGTTTACATTTCCCCCCTATCATAAGCAGGTTTATTTCAATATTCCCCTTCCTACTCCCAGGGAATGCATGTTTGAAGCAGTTAGATACTAGTTCATTAACAATAAGCCCCAATGAAATGGCGGTATCTATCTCCAGGAAAATATCTTCACAGTTTAAACAAACATTCACATCATCTTTTTTCTCCCGGTGAAAGGATGAAAGCATCTTGGTCAAACTTTTTAGGTATTCTCCAAAGTCTATATGGGCCATGTCCTTGGATTGATACAGTTTTTCGTGAATAAGAGCCATAGAACGAATACGATTCTTGCTTTCCTGGAACATCTTCAGTGTTTCCGGTTCCTGAGTATATTCTGACTGCAGACTCATTAGACTGGAGATGATCTGCAGATTATTTTTAACCCGATGATGAATTTCCCTTAAAAGGACTTCTTTTTCCTCCAAAGATGCTTTGATCTGTTTTTCAGCCAGTACCAGGCCACTGATATCTGCAAATGTGGCCATAACCCCCTGAATATTGTTATCAACATTTAAAAGAGGGGCAGTGGCCATCATGGTATAAATCAAGGTACCATCATTTTTAGCACATTCCAGCTCCATATCTGACTTAAATTCACCAGAAATAACATTTTCAATGATTTCTTCATAATCCGGTTGCCGATTATCGTCTAAAAATGGTAAAGGTTTTCCCATTACTTCTGTTTTCTTCCAGCCAAAAATATTCTCTGCTGCCGGGTTCCAGAGGGATTTTACCCTCCCATCAAGGTACAAGTCAATGATGGCAAAGGGAGAAGCGTTGATTATTGTCTCTAAATAGATATTTAAATCATGTAAGCGTCTTTCACTTTCAATTAAGGCCTTTTCAGCCTCTTTTTTATTGCGATGTTCTTCTGCCTCTTTAAGCGCTCTTTTGACAGCGTGACTTAATTTAGAAAGGTTGTGTTTAAGAACATAATCAGTAGCTCCCTCTTTAAGCATTTCTACCGCAAATTCTTCCCCCATCTGGCCACTGACAAAAATGAATGGTATTTCTGGAACCAGTTCCCGGGCAATGTACATGGCTGATATTCCATCAAAGTGGGGTAGGGAGTGGTCGGCCAGGATAATATCTGGTTTGAATTCTTCTATCTCTTTTCTGTATTCTACTTCCTCTTCCACACAACGGGAAATGAAGTCAATGTTATTTCTTTTTAGTTCAGCTTCCATTAACTCCAGATCCAGTGGAACATCTTCCAAGATCAAAATACGGATATTACTCCCCATATTCTTCCCTCTAATACATCCCCCCCATAGATTCAGGGAGGTTTATTTATTAGCATCCAGTACAATCCCAGGGTGGAAACTGCCTCAATGAAATCATCAAATTCCACGGGTTTACTCACGTAACTGTTCACACCCAGTTTATAACTTTCCACCACGTCTTGATCTTCTTGTGAGGAAGTTAAAACCACTACTGGAATTCTACGAGTTCTTTCATCTGCTTTAATATGTTTTAGAACTTCCAGGCCGTCTACTTTAGGCATGCGAAGGTCTAAGAGTATCAGTCGAGGCAGATCCTCGGGATCTCTATCTGCAAACTGACCCTGAGCATAAATAAAATCAATTGCCTCTTCTCCATCTTTAACCCAAACCAACTTGTTTGCCAGATTTTTCCGTTTTAACGCCCTCATGGTTAATTCTGCATCGGTGGGATTATCCTCCACCAGAAGAATTTCCAATTCATCCATATCCATAGTAAAAAGCCTCCATATGATGGGCTACTCCCCCGGCCAGGAGGGTTCATCCCACCTTTGATATGAATGAATATTGGGATTTTTTAGATAAAGTATTTTGCAAAGGTAGTAAAATGAAAAATCATTATACTCCCCTCACTGAAAAATATGATCCATGAACCGGATGATCGGCCTTTATCACCATTCATTCCATTGATTAGACTTATATCTTTGACAATTTTATTTTAGGATCATTTATTTTAATTTTAAATTATTTATCTCCAATTTCCCCCCTCTTATCCTCAGAAATATCTCTTGAAATTCCCAAAACAGCGTATATTTCTCCTTTTTTATTTTTTAAAGGTTTGAGGAAAGTATCCAACCATACTTCACCTTCCGGGAATTGGAAAATATTTTTAACACGAACCGACTGGCCAGTACCAAATACCTTCTTTAGTTCCTTAATATGCGGTTGGAAAAACTGCTGGGAGAATACATCTTGAACTGATTTTCCAAGGACTTCTGCCTTTTCTAGTTTCAGATATTCCAGAGAGGATTCGTTTGCATAATCCACCGTTAAATCTTTGTTTATAACAAAAATCAGGTCAGGGGCACTTTCAGCCAGAATACGGTAGTGTTCCTCACTTTCCCGGAGATTTGACTGGCACTTATGGCAGTAAAAGGCAATTTCAATGGCAAATTTCAGTTCAGTTTCATCAAAGGGTTTGATGAGATAGGCCTGAGGTTGAGTGATCTTGGCATCCTGAAAGGTTTCCATGTTGGAGTAAGCCGTCAGATAAATAATAGGAATTTCCTGGTTCTTTCTGATGATCTTGGCTGCCTCCACCCCATTCATATAGCCTTTGAGTAGTATATCCATTAAAATAAGGTCCGGTTCTAGTTCTAATGCCTTCTCAACTGCATCTTCTCCGGAGGAAACTATGCCTACCACATCGTAACCCCATTGAACCAGTTTTTTTTCAAGCTCCATTCCAGTGAGTGCTTCGTCTTCCACCACTAAAATTTTGGACTGCTTAAGCATGTTATCTCCCACCTTGGATCATCAGTTTATTACGCCCATATCATTGCCATTTATGTTCAGGAATTGCGGTTAACTTTAGGGATTTTAATGACGAAATTGGCACCATCACCTTCCTTAACTTCTACAGAACCTTCAGATTGATCTACAAAGGTTTTAACCAGTTGTAAACCAAATGAATCCGGTGTTTCAATGGAAACATTGGAGGGTAGTCCCACTCCGTTGTCCGCAACATTGATCACCAATTCGTCACCCCCACTCACCACTTCTACCCGGATTTCACCCGGTTCTTTATTGGGGAATCCATGTTTAAGTGAGTTAATCACCAGTTCACTTATAACCAACCCGGACAACACCGCTATATCCATATCCAAATGGGTATCATGGGTTTTTATGGTTATATCAACGTTTTTAGCCCCCTGGGAGCGTACAATATCCTGGAGGATGCTGTCCAGGTACGGTCGGAGATTAATGTGCTCCAGGTCTTCGGATTGGTACAGCTTTTCATGGACCAGTCCAAAGGATCGGAGGTAACTGCGACCGTCCTTTAGTTTGTTAACCATTTCATCAATTACATACTCTGAATGCAACCGGTTAAGGCTGGATATCATTTGCATGTTAGTTTTAACCCCGGTGTACACGTTTTTAAGCACTCTTTCCCGTTTTTCCAGGGATTTCCTGGCCCGCTGCTCGGCATTCTGGAGGTCCTCCAACTGCTGGGCAAAATCATTCTCCAGACGGGTGATCTCCTGGCTCTTTTCCTGGAGATCCGTGGTTTTTAGAGCAAGTTCCCGGGTGAGCCCTTCGTTTTTGGTTTCCAGGTCCTCTGTTTTTTTAAGGATCTCTTCAGTTTTCCCTTCCAAATCTTTCCTGACTTCTTTAAGGGTTTTCTCGGTTTCAAGTCGTTTTGATCGCTCCAGACTCAGATCACTGGTGGTGTTTTCCAGTTGTTTTACCATGCTACTTAATTCAATTCCCAATTGGACCTTTTCCTGTTCCCATGATTTTTTGGAATGATTAAGGTCTTCAATTTCTTTTTCCAGGTCGGTTATTCTGGAGAGGGATTGTACTGATTTATTTGCCTGTTTTTCCAGGTTTCTGGATTTTTCCTTCAGTTCATCTTCCAGTTTTTTACGAACTACTCTCTCATCATCCAATGCCTGGGATGATTTTTCATAATCCGCAGTTAGCCCTTTTATTTCTTCTTCCAGAAGTTTCCTGTTTTTTTCCAGTGATTCTTCCTGGTTCTGTAAATTTTTTAATTCTTCTTCCTGGTTTTTAATGGTTTTTTCCAGTTCATCTACTGTTTCCGTAAAATCATTACCCAGTTCCTCATTTAATCTTTCCAAAGACTTTATTTTCTCATCTTTATCCTTTATTTGAGATTTTAAAGATATTTTAACCTCATTTAATTCCATGGTCACGGATTCCAGTGAACTTCGAGATTTATTAAGGTTTTCCTGGAGTTTTTCCATTTTTTTATGGTACTCGGTTAAATCACGCCCCACAGACTGGTACTCCTCAATTTGACCGGAACTGTTATAAAGAGCCCGAGTAACCCACTGCCACCATCTCAATTCACCACTGGCCATTTTAATTGGCCCTTCAAAGACCCTAATAGAGTCTTCATCCCCCAGGGATTGGAAGTGAACTTTCATCTGGTCCCTATCTTCCTCAGAAAGGGCGAATACAGTATTGAATTCGTTTTTCAATCCGAAAAAATTATAATATGTTTCATTGGCAAAGGTAAGTTCCATGTCTTTATTGAATCTGCACACAATTTCGCTCTCTTCATCAACCACAGAGCGATATAGTTCTTCATTTCTTTTTAAATCGTCTTCTATTTTTTTCAAATCTGTAACATCATCTAAAGTTACCATTAATCCTTCAAAAAATTTATAGGTGTTTACTTCAATATAGGATGGTTTTTCGTCCTTGGAAATCTTGAGGCTGCGGTAACTGTTACCAGTTTCCAGGGTTTTTCCACACATTTCCTCTAGTTCACTGTCCCACAGGGGTTTTATAGAATCAGAGAGGGACCTGCCAATAACGGCATCGGTATCGCAACCCACTATTTCTTTAACCCGGTGATTGGAATAAATACATTTTAAATCGTTATTATAAACCATCAATCCCTGATCAAGGGTTTCCAACATTTTAACATACTTTTCGCCAGTATCTTTAAGGTACTCCTCAAGTTGACGATGGTCAGTAATATCCTGGAATTGAACCAAATATCCTTCATGGGTTTCATCCAATTTTAGTGGGCTTACATGTATATTCAGATATATTGAATCTGTTTCGGTTGTTTTTTGGAACTTTAGTTCCTTTAATTTGTCCCAATCTAGTTTACAATCAAAGTGAACTTTTAAACCTTTTTTAAGTTT
>NZ_CP022706.1:1880000-1887500 GCF_003491305.1 Methanobacterium sp. BAmetb5 | reverse complement strand
ATCTGCAATATTGGATTCCCTTCCCGGGAACTTTATCAGGTTAAAGATTCACCCCTCAATTTTTACATGCTGGGATCAATGGGTATGGCATCATCCATTGGCCTGGGATTGGCCATGGCCCAGAAACGGAGGGTTGTTGTTTTTGATGGAGATGGATCCCTTCTGATGAACCTGGGGAGTCTGGTAACCATCTACAATCAATCACCCCAAAATCTGGTGCTGGTGGTACTGGACAATGAATGCTACGGCAGTACCGGTAATCAGTGCACCTATTCTTCCACCACTGACCTTAAAAAGGTGGCGGAGGGAGTTGGCTTTAAAAATACAGTACTCTACGAAGAATCTCTTCAGGAAATTGATTTTTCACCGGTACTGGAGATGGAAGGTCCGGTTTTTGTGCACATGAAGGTTAAAGCAGGTAACGCCAGTGTACCAGTGATCCCCCTTGAACCAGAGGAGATCAAGGAACGGTTCATGAGGGAAGTGCCGGGTTAAATAAAAAAAAGTTAGATAAACCCGTCATTAACCCTTACTAATTCTGAACCCCCCACTTATCCGGATAACCATCAGTGCTTATTCTATAACCATTACTTATTCTGAGTACCTTTTAACCGGGTTTGATCTGTCTTCCTGCAGAAAAGGCCCGTTCCACCATTTCTCCCACACCATAGTAGGCCGGATAATCTGGTGTGTAGATAAGTGGCTTTATTCTTTCTATTAAGGAATTATCACCCTCAGTTAAGGATTCATTCACTTTCACATCCTTTATCTCCCCTATGAACTGGGTGTGCAATCCTATTTTAACGTGCTGGAGCAGTTCACACTCCACCACAAAGGGGAACTCCCCTACGTAGGGGGCATTCACTACTTCACTTTTAACCGGGGTGAGTCCCGTGGCCTGGAATTTATCCACATCCCTTCCAGAGGCTATTCCGAAGTAGTCCGCTTCTTTCACATGATCTTCGGAGGGTATGCTGATGGTGAAGGCTTTACTTTCCAGAATGCTGTGATAGGTGTAGGTTGCTTCCCTTAAAGAGATGCTTATACAGGGCGGGTCAGAACAGCTTATACCTCCCCATGCCGCAGTCATTACATTGGGTTTTCCTTCCACGTCGTAAGTTCCCACCACAAATACTGGAGTGGGATAGGTTATGGTTTTGGCTCCCAGAGATTTTTTCATTAAATGCCTCCTGTTTTGTTTTTTTTAATCTATAACTCCTCAAAAAAAATGCCCATAAACACTTTTTAAATTTTTAACCACCTATTTAAAAAAAAAAAAAAGTTTACCAGTGCTGGTAACGCACCAGGTCATCCAGTTTTTTTCTGCCCATGCCCCTTGGTTCTGCATCAGGATAACCCAGGGGAGTGAATAATAGTGGTTCCACATCATCTGGTACTTTAAGCACTTCCCTGGCAGCTTCCACATTGAAAGCTGCTATCCAGCATGTTCCCAGTCCCAGTTCAGTGGCCTGGAGGATCAGGTGGTCCATGGCTATGGCAGTATCCACTTCCACGTAGTTACGACCGTCCCGCCGGGTCCAGGATTCTGATTTAACTGCACAGGCACAGATAACTAGGGGAGCTTCGGTAAACCATTCTGCGGGGTAGATGGTCTTAAGTTCCTCTTCTCTACCCCTGGTTTCAATTACAATTAACTGAAATGGCTGTTTATTCACAGCGGTGGGTGCCAGACGTGCCGCGTCCAGTACTTTTTCCAGTTTTTCCTTTTCTACTTCCTTTGACTGATAACCCCGTACACTGTATCTTTTTTTAATTATATCATGAAATTCCATATTCATCATCCCCTATCATTAATTTTAATAATTTTACCCTCGTTTTTTATGGAAGATTTCGAATGATCTCTTCAAATCTGTCCAGCTCATTCTCCCTTTCTTCCTCGGACATTTCCCCTGGCCCAAAGATGGCGAAGTAGGGTAGGGCATCCATACCCACAAATTCAAACAGTAGATGGTTGAAGTACTTCACCAGAACTTCGATGTCACCGTGTGGTCCTTTATCAGTGTAGAGTTCCCTGCTGGCCCCGGTGGTAAATGATAACATTCCTTTTTTGCCTTTTAAGAGCCCATCATTGTATAATTTCATTTCCACCACGTTGAATGCAAATCCATTGTAGAAAACACGATCTATCCATCCTTTTAGGATTGCGGGGAAGTTACTCCACCATATTGGGAACTGGAAGATGATCACATCGGCCCAGAGGACCTTGTCCATTTCTCTTTTAATATCCAGAGGTATGCTATCCTTTTTCACTGCATTTAGCTGCTCAGCTATGGGATTGAATAGTTCCTTATTCATCCTCTCTGGAAAATCGTCTTTATCCAGGACAGCCTTCCAGTTCATGGCGTAAAGGTCAGACACCTGCACCAGGTGCCCTTCATCATTTAACACATCCACTGCCAGTTCCTTCAGTGATCCGTTCAGTGATTCACTCTCAGGATGCGCGAATACTATCAATACATTCATCATTCATCCCCCCTCTTTAGAAAAAATCAATTTTATTGGATTTTTCCCCTTTTAGTTTTTATATTTCAGTTCTTTATTCTATTTCTACTCCCGTGTTTTCAGTATTAATTATGTAATCAAGTCGATTATATACCTAAAGACTTGATTTGGATTTTATTTCGCGGGTTTAGATTTGATCTTGGCCACAGTTTGTCCGTTAATCCCTAAATTCTCATCAGGCCATTCACGAATGACTGCTATTATGAATTTTTTATCTATGCCTGTTATTCCAGAAGCAACTTCTGTAAAACCTTTTATTAAATCTTTCTTCTGCTCTTTGGAAAGTTTTCCCACTTCCATGGTTATTACCGGCATTTTTACCCCCCCCCATTAAAACGTGTTTTTCCTAATTGTGATTAGACTATTAAAAAAATACACCAAACTTCATTTCCAATCAATTACTGCCTTATTTCGTTTAGGGATGTTATGATAGTGATATTGAGGATATCCTACCATCATAGCACCGATAAATGTATGTCCTTCTGGTAATTTCAGTTCTTCAGCCAGGGGTGGCCATTGATTTAAAGCCATAAACAGACCCCCTGCCCAGCATGAACCTAATCCAAAGGAGGGTAGTGCCAGATCAAGATGAGTTAACGCAATTACCCCGTCTACACTTACAAACTGGGACATTGGATTGGTCTCATCCTGTTCCGCGTAGGCAATAGCCACGTGTGGTGCGCCCCTTAAGACTAAATCTGTTCCATTTTCCCAGGATTCAACCAGAAGATTAAATCCAGTAACATCCTGCTCTGGGGGAGCCTCACTTATTACATTCTTAATCCAGTCAATGGTCATACCAGCCAATTTTTTTACCTTAACTGGATCGTGGACTATCATCCATTTTACTGGTTGACCATTACCGGCAGATGGTGCGTAGCGGACTATGCCCATAACTTTTTCCCATACCTCCCGGTCAACCGTTTCATTCTTATAATGCCGAACTGATCGTCGCCCGCGCAAATAATTACCTATCTGCTTAGAAGAACCTATATCCCCTATTTTATTATCCATTGTTCCTTCTAAAGACGGATCTACCAGTTCCAATGCTCCCTGAGGACAGACCGCTTCACATTGCCCACATCTCATGCAAACCAAGGCATTCTCTTTTGAAACATGAGGCACATCTCCCGGTTCTATGATTCCTGCCACACATATATCAGAACAGGTACCACATTTTACACATTTTTCAGAATCCACAGCAAGTTTTACCATTTTTACGTTCCCCCTGCATTTTTCATTTTGGACAGTTATTTGTATGTACAAACAATTAATATATAAAGTTTACCAAAAATAATCTTAAGTAGAAGCAAAAACCATACCTAAGCTTGAGGTGTAATTGATAGATGAATGATGAAAACAAGAGTCAATGCCCCACCATGTGTAGTTGCCTCTACTTCACAAGTAATAAACTTAATAGAATTCTTAACAAAATGGCTGAGGAGGAATTCCTTAAAACCGGTCTTTCACCATCACACGCCCTAACCCTTATGAATATTGATTTTCAACCGGGTCTTTCCCAGAAAGAACTTTCAGAAATTATGAACATTAAACCTTCTACCACTACCCGTTTTATTGACAAATTAGAGACCCGGGGACTGGTAGAGCGGAAGACTAAAGGTAAATCATCATACCTCTATCCCACCCCAAAAGGAATTGATCTGCAGGTTGAAATTAGCCAATGCTGGGCCAACCTGTACAAACGTTATACTAAAGTTTTAGGCCAAGAAAAAGGTGTTGAATTAACTGAAATCATTGATAAAGCGGCAACTAAACTGGAAGATAACATTCATGAGTAAAAGATAGCCAAAAATTTTGAAAATATAAAATAAATCCTTAATAAAATAAAATCCAAAAAAGTCTAATAACTAATTTCCCATTTTACCAGCGACTTCTTTTAGTTTTTCCCTGACTGGTATATGTTGGGAACATATTTCCTCACAAAGTCCGCACTCTAAACAATTTCCTGCCATTTCCGTTTCTTTTAACATGAAGTAATACTGACTTTTTACTTCAGAATAGTCCTCCAACATTTCTGCTTGGTTCAAATAACTGAAACACTGGGGGATATTTATCCCACTGGGACAGGGCATACAGTAACCACAGGCACTGCATTCCACGGCAATTTTCCCCATGTAAACCTTTTTGACTTCTTCCATGATTTGTTTCTCTTCAGGAGCCATGGAATTAGGTAAACCATCTTCTGCAGTGTTTAAATTTTCCTGAAGTTGTGCAATGGTGTTCATACCACTTAAGACCACACTGATTTCGGGGATATCCCAGAGGTATCTGAGGGCCCATTCTGCAGGTTTTCTTTCAAACTGAGATTCGTCCCATATTTTTTGAACCTCCGCAGGAACATGATTGGCCAGAACACCCCCCTTCAATGGTTCCATTATTACCGTGCCTATTCCTTTGCTGGCTGCGTATTGCAGGCCTTCTTTACCTGCCTGTATATTCTCATCCAGATAGTTGTACTGTATCTGGCACATGTCCCACTGGTAGGAGTCCACCACTTCCTTAAAGAAGCTGGTAGTATCGTGGGTGGAGAATCCAGTGTATTTAATACGTCCATCAGAAACTGCCTGGTCTAGAAATTCCAGAACACCCATATCCTCCAGATCAAACCATTGTCTCTCCTTAAGGGAGTGCAGGAGGTAAAAATCAATGCAATCTGTCTGGAGCCTCTTTAGTTGTACATCCAGGAAACGATCTAGGTCTCCTTCTTCTTCCAGGAGCCAGGTGGGGGATTTGGTAGCCAGATATACTTCATCTCTGCGGTCGTTTCCCGCAAAGTAATCTCCCAGGAAGAGTTCACTGGCTCCACCCTGGGAAGTGCCCCGGCCATGGTAGGGATAGGCCGTGTCCAGGTAGTTTATTCCCTGGTTCAGGGCATGATCCAGTAACTCTGATGATTTACGTGCATCAATCTGGTCGTAACTACCCTTAATTGGCAGCCTCATACATCCAAAGCCCAGTATGGAAACTTTTTCACCGGTTTGACCCATTTCACGGTACAGCATAATTATATCCTCAACTAACTAACTGAATAAAAAATTTGACTTGAACACATATATCTATGATTGAATTTACCTTTAATGATTGAATTTACCCTCTAACCCATTTAAAAATTTAATTAATTCATTCCTGCAACTCTCGTCCTATGTCCCAGGCTTTACCCACCTTTTCCTTCACTGTCCAGTAATAATTGTCGGGCATGGTTAAAAGTAGTGGATTGAGTTTGGCCATATCCGGTTTTCCATCAGTTAAAATCTTTCTATCTGCGTAGGAAGCAATTATTTCCCCTACAAATAGATCGTGGGTGGGCATTTCATAGATATCGTAGAGTTTACATTCCAGGGAAAGGGGACATTCCTGGATGAGTGGTGCCTGTTCCAGTTCACCGTATTCAACGGTGAAAAGCTGTGATTTATCTTCTTTGCGTCCAGATACCAGGCCACAGTAATCAACTTCCCGAATCATGCCCTCGGTGGGATAGTTAATGCTGAATGCCCTGTTTTCCCTTATTAGTTGGGTGGTGAAATGAGCTTTGTTTATACCTGCAACCAATAGTGGGGGATTTCCGTTAGCCCTGCTTAACCACCCTAATGCCATAAAATTTGCCACATCCCCATGTTTAGTGCCCAGAAGGGTCACTGGCATGGGATAAATGAACGAATTTCCACCCAGTTTTTCTTTTTCCATTTTTAGTACACCCCTAAATCCATGATAAACAATTGTATATACAAACGTTATAAAATACTTTTCCTGACAAAAATATCTGAAACCAATTGATCTATAATAAAAATCAGAAGTGTTGAAAAAAATTCGGTATGAAAATTAAAAAAAATATGACCTTGAAAAAGAATTAACCCCTTCTCCTCTCGAATTCCTGGTATAATTCATCCAGGTCCACACCTTTATAGGCCAGGAGCAGGAGGGTGTGGAATATAAGGTCGGCAGATTCATAAACCAGGTTTTCATCGTTTTTAGAGGCGATGATTACCTCGGCTGCCTCTTCACCGATTTTTTCCAGGATCTTGTCTTCTGCCTTTTTTTTATCATCATCCTGCATTATACGAGATGTGTAGGAGTCAATGGGGTGGTCCCTTCTGCCTTCCAGGACCTGGTAAACTTCCCTGATGATCTCATCCTTCATTTCTTAATCACCTTATCATCCTTTCGTAACGGGCCGGTTATGGCTATTAATGGGTGCTGGGCATCGTCAATGACCTCTATATCCTCAAAGGTAAAGATACCCTCCTTGTCTGCTGTTTTTTCCATCCCCAATTTTATATCCTGGTCCAGGGTTATGACGTAGGAGTCAATTTCATCGTAGCCCAGTTTGCGGGAGGCCACAGTACGGTGATGGCCATCCACCAGGATGTAACGGTTGCCAGTTTTCACCACTATGGTGGGCTCGGCCAGTCCCCGGGTGAGTTCGTAGGTACGCCCCTGTAGTTCATCAGCGTAGACCCGGTTCTGGGTGGGCCTTAAACGTTCGATGGGCACCATTTGGTGGACCAGTTTGGTTTTAATATCATAGAGGTCTTCCAATGTTTTCTTAAAGTACCTCACCTTCATGGGAGTGGAACGTTCGATGTGGGAGCGCACAATATCGGTGTTGGTTATGATACCCACCAGGGCACCGTCTTCGTTAATCACCGGCATCCGGGATATTCCCATTCTAAACATTACCCGGGCAGCATCGTTGAGGGACATGGATTCATCCGCCACCACCACATCGGTGGACATGATGTCCTCCACATGTTCCGCCCACTTTTTCAGGAGGAGGTCAAAGGCAGTTATCATGCCAATAACCCCATCATTGGTTTTGACTGGGAATCCATCGTGGCCCGTTTTCTTCATTAGCTGGATTACTTCCTCATTGGGTGTGTCTGGGGTGACGGTGATAACCGCCCGGGTCATGTAATCCTTAACCAGAGTGGATTTAGTCATCCGAACCTCCCTTCTTAG
>NZ_CP022706.1:1837500-1875000 GCF_003491305.1 Methanobacterium sp. BAmetb5 | reverse complement strand
GCCATTTTAGCGTAGGACCATAAACGGTCCCCATCCCGGGCCAGGTAGAAGGTAGCGGCAAAGAAGACAAAGAGTTCCAGTGCCAGGTTAGGGATGGACTGGACAAAGTCCACCAGGTAGGAAGCCACCCCCCTCAAAACATCAGAGAACACGGTTTCCACCACTCCAGATGCCGATCCCAGGTAGGGTAACAGGCTGCTGGGGAGGTACTGGGGTGAACTCTGGAGGGAATCCAACGTGGCGTTTCCCAGGTTAGCGGCACTGGCCGCGTTTATAAGTGCCGGTGCCGATTCAATGAGGGAATATATACAGTAAAGCACCACAAATATTATGGGGAGTATCACCACTACCATGGCCACCAGTATAGCCAGGGACTGGTAACGAAGGAATGGTTGCAGTCTCTGAGCTATGGGACGCACAACATAGGCAAAAACAGCGGCCAGTATAATCATACTGAGCATAGGGGTGAGAATCACCAGGGACAGGGCCAGAAGAACCGCCACCACAAACAGGGCCGAAGTGAGGGTTCCTTTTAACTTATAAATCATGAGTTTTCCTTTTCATATTAATTCCATCGGTATTGAGTACCAAGATAGTGTTAAAAGTATTCCTTGATACCCGAAGCATTGCGGTGGTACTCTCCAAATTCCTTTATCAGCCGGAGCTGGTCTCCCCAGAATACAGGGCCTTCCACACAGATCCTCCAACCCACATCATCCACGCAGCACTGCCCACATATCCCCAGGGCACACTTCATGTAGCGTTCCAGGGAGAACTGGGCTGGTATCTGGTTTTCCTCAGTGAGGAGGTGGAGTTTTTTCATCATGATCTCTGGACCACAGGATACCACCATATCATAATCTTCTTCTTTGATGAGTTTTTCGGCCAGTTCCGTGGCAAATCCGCAGAAACCATGGCTTCCATCATCAGTGGTGGGAAATACACGGGCTCCTGCATTTTCCAGGCGTTGAGTGAAGAGTATTTCATCTTTAGTGGTGGCAGCAGTGATAGTATCCACCTGAACACCCCTACGACTGGCTTCTTCAGTGAAGGCAGCCACTGGGGCCATGCCAATGCCGCCCCCCACTGCCAGGACCCGGGAACCGGCAATTTCAAATCCACTTCCGTAGGGTCCCCTTAAACCTATTTTATCATTTTCCTGAAGTTTGTGGAGTGCCTGGGTGAAGGGTCCTACCATTTTCACGGAGATACCCACCTCGCCATTCACCGGGTCTATACTGGAGATGGACATTGGTTTTTCATCCTGGAAATTCCATACCATTAAGAACTGACCCGGACTCTCTCCTTCAAACTCCCAGGGCAGGTAAAAGGTTTTCACCGTGGGTGTTTCCTCTACTATCCGGTTAATGGGGAGTACCTGGGGGATATTTTTGATTTCTTTCCGGTACATTTACCTCACCCTCCCCTGGTGGGCCAGTCCCACCATTTCTTCCACTTTCTGGTAATTCTTTTCTTTCATGAACTTCAGGAGGCCCTGGTTTATCTCAGGGAAGACTTCCAGTCCATGGTACATTACCGCAGTTCCAATTTGAACACAGCTTGCCCCGGCGTAGAGGAATTCCACCACATCCCGGTAGTTGGTAACTCCACCCACACCCATTAGGGGTATGTCCACGTTCTGGTAGACCTGGTATACACAGCGCAGGGCCACTGGCTTTATGGCTGGCCCGGACATTCCTCCAAAACCATTGGATAATATGGGGTGACCGGTTTCCAGGTCGATCCTCATCCCTGGACCCAGGGAGTTGATTAAAGTTAGGGCGTCAGCCCCGGCACGTTCTGCTGCCTGGGCAATCTCCACTATATCCGTGACGTTAGGGGTTAACTTGGCAATCACTGGAATTTTAACTGTTTTTTTAACTGCTTTAACAAAATTGTGGGTTAAAACCGGATCCTGGCCTATTGATGCTCCGCAGCCTTCCAGGGCATGGGGACAGGATATGTTTAGTTCCAGGGCATCCACCAGGTTTTCCACCTTACGGGCAATTTCACTAAATTCTTGGGGTGTGGAACCATATATGGAGGCTATCTGGGGCACTTGGCCCTCCAGCTTTTCCAGTTCCCCCTGGAATGTTTCCACTCCCGGGTTGGACAGTCCTATGGCGTTTATTATTCCCCCTTCCACTTCCACGGTGGTGGGGTTGGGGTAACCCTTGTTGGGTTCTGTTCCAAAGGATTTAGTTACCACTGCCCCGGCTCCACTACGGGCTACCCAGTTAAGCGAGGATGCATTGCTTCCCAGAACACCCGCCGCCAATACAGTGGGGTTTTTCATTTTCATCCGGCAAATTTCCACTTCCAGCATGATTACACCTTAAGTTTAGAAGGTTTAAATTCCATCAAGTACACATTAAATTCTATGAAGTGTTATGTAGTTGGTTGTTTTGCAGGCTTTGTAGCCCTGGATGAAGATTTTAACTTGATGGATTATGAACTTTTCCCACACCAGGAACTCCGGGAAAAATGGTTTGAACAGGAGGATGAAGGGGAAACTCCAGAGGAGAAGAGACTCCTGGGAAAGGTGGGTAAAGTTTGCCAGGAAATCATCATCGAAACTGCACGGAGAAGTTCCCACTACCAGGACCTGGAATATCATGCTAAATTCACCTATCAACTTCCCAGTAAAGGTGGGGATTATTTTAGAAGTAATTTGGGCCAAATTCTCCATGAAACTGGTTTTTTAAAGTCACCTGATGAACTGTGGGGTGTTACCCGGGACCTGGCCCTGGAGATCACCGAGAAGCGGTTGAAGGACGCTTCCCATTCCCAGGATCTCCTGCTTATTCAGGCCATCCATACTATTGAGGAACTGGAAGAGGCTGAGGTTAAACTGGTGGAACGTCTACGGGAGTGGTATCCGGTGCATTTCCCGGAAATGGATGATGTACGGGACCATGCCCGCTACGTGGAACTGGTGGCCCAGTACGGTGACCGGGAATCAGTTATAAACTCCGGGGCCCTGGAGGAGATGGTGGATGAAGGGGTGATGAGTCTGGGTGCTGAGTTATCCCCCCGGGATCTGGAGGTGATTCAGGGATTTGCCCAGACTATCCAGTCCATCCAGGAATCCAAGAAATCCACCACCGACTACGTTGACGTGAAGATGGAAGAAATGGCCCCTAACCTCCGGGATCTAGTGGGTGCCTCTCTAGGTGCCAAGATCATCGCCCACACCGGGGGTATTAAGCGTCTGGCCCTCCTACCTTCCAGTACCGTGCAGATCCTGGGGGCAGAAAAGGCCCTGTTCCGTCATCTGAAGACTGGTGAGCGACCACCCAAACATGGTCTCATATATCAGCATCCTGCGGTCCGTGGCTCACGGTGGTGGATTCGGGGAAAAATTGCCCGGGCACTGGCCAGTAAAATAAGTCTGGCTGTGCGGAAGGATTATTTCTCCAGGGAGTACGATGCTGCGGTCAAGGAGAGTTTTGAGAAAAGGGTGGAAGAGATAACCAAGGAACATCCTTTCCCTAAACGAACCGAAAAATCTAAAAAGAAACAGAAAGGCAAAAAACGGAAGAAGAAAAAGGATAAATTCCGGTTTAAGAAGGGTGACTACCAGTACTAGTGTTCATACCTGAACATTGGGGGGATTCATCCCCAAAAAAAGTAAAGGATGTGTGTATCTATCAGTATAGTTGAGAGTTTTTAAGTGGTTTGTTTCATTTAATAGGTAGAGAGTGATTGCAATGACCGATGTAGTGGCCATAGTATCCATAATATCCAGTGTTTTTTCCATTATTCTGGCAGTGTATGCCATACAGTTTTCCCGACGAGTGGAAGAACGTCTCCAGAACAACTTCACCATACTAAAGGAGACCATGGAGGCCAACCAGAAACAGGCCCAGGAGTGTCTTTCCAATATCGACCGGGAAGCAGCAGCCATTAAAACCACGGTAGACCAGTCCCATGAGAAAACTTCATCAAACCATCCAGAACCTTAAAAATGAACCGCCCTGAACTAGCCCCCCGGACCCATATTCCCAGATAAAAGGCCCTTATTTTCTACAGAAGATAATAAATCCATCTACATTACCCCTTATTAATCTTAATTTAATTACCCTGTCTTTTAACCTGTTCCCTTTTTGGCAATTTGAATTTCTACAGTAGAGCAAATTTTATTAGAAATATCAGTTTAAGTTCTACCCCGGAATAATCTAATAGGATATATTTATATTACCTAACCAAGAATAGAGGATCAGGGCCAATGGATCCCACCGTGAAGTGGTTAAAATAAGATATCTGGTTAGTGGGATCATTCTGTGGTAGACATCTACAACTGCATCCTTAATCTCCATGAGCACTGCAAACCTAGTTCAGATTGCTTTTCACTCTAATTATCTGGGGATGCTCCGAACTTCAAAAGAATCCACCGTAATAATCCTGATTCATGGCCTGGAATCCCTCCAAAATACCAAGTAGTACTTTTAAGTATCTTTCCGGGACAGAGCAGGCTTTTTAATCATACCTTCGCAGATCACTACCAATCCTCTGCTAATTAGTAACTGGATAAAGTCCCCGCTACACAGAGTGGTTCCGGTGAAATTTAAGGAACCTGCGAACCGGTGCAAACTTCCCGAGAGGGAACTGTTAAATCCAGAAAGTTTAATATATTCCCAACTGCAAGTTATTTAGAGAGGAAACTAATTTTCGAAAATCATCAAAGGGATATGTAAAATGGAGTTTGAACTGGAATCTGGCAATAAAATCAGCGGAGTATACGAACTGGACGGTCACCTGGCCACCTGCAACCTTAACCCCCAGGTAAGGGTTTACGGGGAGAAGCTGGTGGACTATGAGGATAAAGAGTATCGCCTCTGGGATCCACGCCGTTCTAAACTGGCAGCTGCCCTTCTTAAAGGACTGGGAACCTTCCCGGTTAAAAATGATTCCCGAGTACTCTACCTCGGGGCTTCGGCCGGCACCACCCCCTCCCACATCTCGGATATCATCACCCAGGGAGTTATATACTGTGTGGAGTTTGCACCCCGCATGATGAGGGAGCTCCTCACTGTTTGTCGGGCCCGGGAGAATATGATCCCCCTGCTGGAAGATGCCCATAAACCCGCCAATTACCAGGGACTGCTGGAGAAGGTGGACTTCCTTTACTCTGATGTGGCCCAGCCTAACCAGACTGAGATATTCATGGACAACATGCGCCTCTTCTTGAGGGAAGAAGGACAGGGCATGATCATGATCAAGGCCCGGAGCATAGATGTCACCCGCAAGCCCAAACAGATATTCCGGGAGGAAGCATCCTTCTTAAAGGAGCATGGCTTCCGGATAGTGGATAAAGTTGACCTGGACCCCTACGAGAAAGACCACCGCTGTCTGGTCTGTGAATTTGCATTTTAACCTTAATACCGATTCTAACACCAAATAATTCTAAAATCGAAGAGAACACCCTAATAAAAATAGAAAGGGAACACCCTACAAGATTACTTTTTAAAATATGAAAAAATGGGAGTAAATCCCAGTATTTTATCCTTTCTTGGTTTAATCAACTCTTTTACCGGCATCAGGACCCGGTTGCACTGAATATATTTCAGTTACCTTTAGCAAGACTGCGGCTTTAGGTGCTAGTTGAGTCATGACACTTTTAGCCCATTCCACTGCATCATCAAAGTATTTACCAGACTCATGTATTTCCACCGTGCCTTTAAACTGGTAGGGGCATTCTGATATGTCTCCCACAGCCACTGTGGCCTGGGGATTGTTTTTAAGATTTTCCAAACTTTTGTTCATGAAGTTGGCCACCAGTAGGATGGTTTCACCATCTAATGGTCTGGCAAATCCAATTGGAACCACATTGGGAGTGCTTTTGTTATTGGCGGTGGCTAACCAGACTATGTTGTTTTTTTCTATTGCATCCATCATTTCCTTGTTCATTACCATAAGATCACCTGTAATGTGTCTTTAATTAACATTCACCGAATAGAATAATGTATTTAATGGTCAGCAAAATATACTAACTATATTTTAGTTACCCTTTTTCTATCTAAAACTCCCTTAAAAAAAACCATTACTGCCCTTTCAAACCTAAATTCCCCGAAAAATTAATTCAACTCAGTTTCAGCTGATCCACCACTGAAACCACCTCGTTAGCCTGTTTCTGAGTCTGGTTCTGGGACTGGTAGGTGTAGGTTTCGTAGATCATGGCGGGAATACCGGCCTGTATCAAGGGGAGAGTTACATAGGCCGGACTGGTGGGATTTGGTGGACTGTACACTTTTAACCAGTTGACGTGACTTTTAATCTGCCTGGCGATTGATTCTGCCCTGCTGGATTGTCCCGGGACAAATAGGAACCATTTTTCCTGGTAATGGCCTTCGTTGGAGTGGACATCAATCACCAGATCAGGGGAAGAATTTTTAATATTAGGGACAGCGTAGTTGAAGGCCAGGGACTGACCATTAGCCCTCCCCTGGTCGTAGTTATCGGCGTTCTGAGTGACGTTTACCTGGTAAATGTAATAGCAGTAGTTAAGGGAGTGGTTCCTGTTTTTCAGGGCCTCCTTCAGGGCCAGGTGGGCCTGGTATTCCAAGGGGTGGACACCCACCACGTAGGCTATTTTATAGGGGGACTGGGGATTACCGTAGGGTCCTTCCCGGGTAACTGTCCCGTATTCTGTTTCTCCCAGGACCACCCTGCTGTAGGTGGTTGCTGCGGAGTTTTTCTCCAGGGAAGGGAGGGGGAATAAATAAAAAGAGGATAGAACTGCGACACCAAACACCAGGATTAGCACCAGGATTAATTTAATTTTCCCCATTCTCAGTTCTCCTCAGTTTTCAAATGCCCCATGGTTTTAAACTTAAATTTTCCTGGCCTAAGGTATGGTTACACTGGCTGGTAGTTGTCCAGTTGATTTGTACTGGGTTAAAACCTTGGCATACATGTTCAGCATGGAATCCGGGGATAAATCTGGTTGACCAGATACAGTGATACCAATGTAGTTGGGTGTCTGGCCACTGTTATCCATCCAAGCACAGGTTCTCTGGGCCATGCTCAGATAATCTGCCTGGGCGATGGTGGCACTGGTAACTGTCCCGTAAGCATTATCCGGACTCTTGTACTGGTTTATGGGAATATTACCAGTTTGCCCGGTGTTTATCATTGTTATGCCCTTGGCCAGGATGTAAAGGCACTGGTTCTTGTCCAGGGTTACTCCCTGGTAGGTTATGGTGCTGAACCCCACTCCCACTCTTGAGATTTCACTGGCCAGGCCGGGTACCTGGGACACCGGGAATCCAGTAGCCAGGGATATTGTTTCGGGGGCAGGGGTGGTGTTGGTGGTGTTGGCCGGGGTGCTGGAACTTCCCATTTTCAGGAGTATTCCTCCCATTATTCCCAGTATTACCACCAGAGCCACTACTGCCACGATCAATGCCGTGTTAATAGTTTTTGATTCTTCTTTTTCGGGTTGAGTGGATTTTCTACCAAAGGCTGCTTTTTCCGGTAATTTAGCACCGCACTGTTCACAAAAAGCAGCGTCGGCATCGTTATCATATCCGCAGTTTTCACATTTCATTTCATCTTGCCCCCCACATGGGTACTCTTGATTATACTGTGTTTTATCTTTCCTATTCTTGATTTTTTCCCCACACGTTAATATAAATATGATAATTGATCATAATAGGGTGAGGATTAGAAACTGGAATGTTTCCTATGACCCCCATAAAAAAATTATTCCCCCATCTAATCCTCCCTTTTAAAGATCCTTTCAAAAGTATTTATTTAAAAAAAGAAGCTGGTTTGCCCTAAAATGTAAGAAAAGTTTAAAAAATGAAAAATAAGTTTAGGCCAGCAGGTGATATACCAAACCGCCCAAGTACAACAGTAAGAAAGCTATACCAAACAGGAATACCCCCATGAACATGTATTTATCAAAGGATTTTGGGCCTTTGTACTCGGTGTTGTCGGTTGAAACCTGTTCCTTGGAAATATTCTGTGAAACATTCTTCACTGCCTTTTTCTTCTTGGAAGACTTCTTCTGAGATTTTTTCTTTTTCTTAGCCATCAGATTATGCTCCTAAAATTGATTTAAAATACCAGGTTAACCTAAAATCCATCATATCCTCCCCTTCACCCCAGCCGGGACCCCGGTACTCCCCGGACCCAGACCAGTAAAATCATTTTTAAATTATGGTCGGTCCGACTTTTAAAAGCTATGGGATTAAAAACCCCGGTAATACTTTAAGCAGGTTATCTACATAAATCTGGTGGTGAAAGATAGATGCTCCCTAATTCTCTGAACTAAATACCCACTCCTCCCCACACGTACCTGTACGTTTCAGGAGAATTTTACCAATGCCCCCTTTATCCATTAGGGTAAAAACCATGGATTTGTATTTAATAGAATTAAATGCTGGAATTTGATGTATACCCATAACTATACAGGTTATTTCAGATTTCTGTAATACTCAAAGGTTTTAAACACATAATAGGTTAAGTAACGACTGTCATGGCCAAAGCTTTAAATAATAGCTCCACCAACCAGTTACTACCCTGTTGCTTTTAGGTGTGAAATCTAGTGGAAAACATCCACGTGTCAGGTTATTATTACCCATTCAGGGCGTTCTAGAGGGCCCGTAGCTTAGTCTGGCAGAGCGCTTGGCTCTTAACCAAGGTGTCGCGGGTTCAATCCCCGTCGGGCCCGCTTTATTTTAATATAATATATTCTGATATCCAGATCTTACACCCGTTTAGGGGAATGTTCTTTTAAGAAGAACAGCAAAGCCATAGTATGATTGCAGGGGTACCCAAGCGGTCAACGGGGGTGGACTCAAGATCCTCTGGCGTAGGCCTTCAAGGGTTCGAATCCCTTCCCCTGCACTCCTTTTATAATATATTCATTTATTAGAATCATTTTTAGAATAACTATACTCCATTTTAAAAATAACTTATACCCCCATTTAGAATATAGTTAATATCCATTCCTATATTTTCATTTAATCCCCCTGAATGACTCCTTAAACTCTAAATGAGTCAAAACATTTTTCATTCCAGCAGAAAAAACCTATCTTTAAATTAACATATCTGGATGGGTTCTGATGTGAGTTTGTTCAGAGGACATTCATTATAAGTGTAAAACTATCAATGCATTCCTATTTCAATAGGGAATATAATACACAAAATGAATAAGGCCGGTATCTTAAATTCATTAACGTATTAAGTTCTTAAGAGTAATCTGTTTAATATTAACATGTCTCCAATTGCCAAACTTTAAATAATAGTTCGGTAAACCATTTACTACCCTGTTTTTGTGTAGATTATTATGTGAAAATGTGGGACCCCCACAAAACTAAACTTCTTCATTATCAGGCATTCTAGAGGGCCCGTAGCTCAGTCTGGGAGAGCGCCTGGCTTTTAACCAGGTGGCCGCGGGTTCAACTCCCGTCGGGCCCGCTTATTTTATTATTTCAACTGATTATTTTAAGCCTATTTTTATTCTCAATTGATTAATAAGATATTTTTTTGATTAAATTATCTATAATGCCTCAAATGTAAAATTCAACTTAAAAAGGGATTATTTTCTATATAAATAAATTTTCTCTAAAAAAAAATAAAGTTGAGGCTGCTTTTCTGGATTAAGTTCAATTTCACGTTTTCCATGTTTATCACTGCCTTTATGTTGGTTGAATAGAAGATTAGCCCAGCTTTGGCAGTTAATGAACCACCAGTCATGCTGAAGGTTCCCTGCCCTTACTTTACAATAAAATGTATAAAATACTGAGTAGATATATCAAAGATAGGGGATGTTAGGGTAGACCTTCTCATTTCCCATGCATAAGGGGGTTTAAAAAAATGCAACGCAATACCTATATTTTAATTGGAGTCGTTATCCTGATCTTTGTTGCTGCCGCCGGAGTTAGTTATCTTTTATTTCAGCCCGCGGTGAACAACTCGCCCAATGTTACCAACAACACCACAACCACAGTGGTGAACCAGAATACCGCCACCCAGCAGAACCAGAGCACCACCTCGGGTTACATATCCTCAGCCCAGGCCAAGTCCATTGCATCCAACTACCTGAATTCCAAGTCGGATTATAAGGGCCTGGGAGCGGGCACACCTTCCCTCAAAGGAAGTGTGTACTACGTGCCTATGGTGGTAACCGTGGAGGGCCAGCATTCCGTGGGGACTGTGCTGGGTGATGTCCTGGTAGATGCCAAAACCGGAAAAGTCCTGGGAACAGAAACTGTGGATATTACCACCGATGAAAAGGTAAGAAACCCACCATAAGGGATAGACTTAGATAAAAAGGGATGGATAGACTTAGATAAAATGGGGATTCGGGGATAATTCCCTTAATCCCACTTAAATTATTTAAAAAAAACCTAACTTAATTTTTTTAAAAAAAATAGTATCTACTTTTCGCAAATTTGGACTCCCATTTTAAAGGCCTTTTCACAGTCCTGGGGGAAGATTTCCTGGTATCTTTTCAGTTTTTCTTCTGGATCGAAACGTGAGGACACGTACTTAGAGTAATCATCAAACTGGTAGGTGTCAGTGACCAGTAGGGATTCTGATTCACCAATTATACGTTCAACCAGTCTTTCAGTGGTTTTAAAACACTCCTCATAACCGATCTCCTTTAACACTTCCTCGGTCACTCCCATAGTGTAGATAAAACCGACTGGTATCCGGCGGGGAAAGAGGGTTGACCCTTCCTTATTGTAAACCAGGTAGGGGAATATGAGGCGTTCCAGGAAGGATCTCATCTCCCCGGTGGCTGTTCCCAGGTAAATAGGGGATGCGAGGATGAGGGCATCAGCTTCTTCAATCCTTCCCAGGACAGGTGTTAAGTCATCCCGAGCAGCACAAGTACCATAGCTTTTCCCATCCTTTAATTTACAGGCAAAACAACTTTTACAACCTTTATAGTCCAGGTCGTAGAGGTGTATGATTTCAGTTTCTGCTCCCCTGGATTCAGCCCCTTCCAGAGCTTTTTCAACCAGTTTAGCTGTGTTACCCTTCTTTCGGGGGCTTCCGTTAATTCCCATAACTTTCATGGTTCCAGTCTCACTTTTTATTATGTATTTGTTGAACTCCTCTAAGATAGGTTGAACCCTACGATATGTTGAAACCTCTAAGATAGGTTGAACCTAAGATAATGTTGAATCCTCTAAGATAATTATAGTTAGTTGATATAGTTAGTTGATTTCCATCTTGAACCCGGTATAAGTGGCAAAAAAGCCATCCGTATCCGCGTACAATGGTTTGAAACCATTGTTTTCCGCATCTTTCATGGTTTTCTTAAGAAAATCTCTTCCCCAGGCGGTTATGGACTCTGAACATTGCAGACTGTACCACCGGAAGGTGCTGTGGTTGTACAATCCATAGAAGGTGTTGGCCAGCCTCTTCAAGGCTTCCTGCTGTGCATTTAGAATCTGTCGTTCTCGATCATCCCTGGACTGTTTCATCCGGGATTTGATTCTTATTCTATCCTTTAAAATTTTACCCATGGCCGCCGGGATGAAGCCCACTGGTTCCTTGTGGAATTTGTGCCCGTACTCCGGGCAGACATGGCAAGTTCCCCTTTTATAATCCGGAGTGAGAGTATCCGGGGATATGTTCTTGGAAATTATTATACTGGGGTACAGGCTCCGGAAATCAAAGTAGACAATATTTTCGTGCAACCCAGTTACTGGTTCCTTAACGTAGCCTCCCACCACCTGCTTACCTTCCCTCTGGGTTAATTCCTCGGGTGAAGGTCGGTTAGGTACTAAATTCCCGGTTTCAAATGATTTCCGGATTAGGTACCATTCCACCTGCTGCCCGCTGGCCATGCGGGACACATCAAAGAGGGGTTGGCCCACGATCCGGGTGAGTTCCATACTTATGGGTAACATCTCCTCTCCGATCTGGGTAACCGCCACGGCATCGTCCAGGGAGTAGTGGAAGAGACGTTCCAGTCTCTGGTCACCTTTATCCCAGTAAAGGTGGATTTCATCTCCGGGGAGGTCGTATTTTTCCTGGCCAAAAAGCTCCAGGTAAACCCGTTCCAGGGTGTGGCGTTCTAAGTGCAGGTAGCGGCGGACATAGGAGTACAGGTCAATGTGCACCCTGCCCCGGATCATGGCAGGGTTACCGAAACCCAGCCGGGTGAATCTGGGCGGGGATCCGTCTACTCCCAAGTGAAGGGGTACTCCCAGCTTTGCCGCCCGATCCATTATGTAGGGAAGGTCAAAGGCATCGGAGTTGTATCCCAGGATAAAATCAGGATTTTCAGACTGGACAGTTTCCACGAATTTCTCCAGTAATTCTTTCTCGTTGGCCACTACTTCCACAAAGTCTCCCGGAGGGTCTAGATAGGAATCCGAGGAAGGGTGAATATCAGAGGCAGTTGAAGGATTTTTATAGGATACCACTTTCTGCAGGCCCTGGTTACTGGAGAAACTGATCATGATGATGGGGTCCAGCTCGGCCTGGGGCATGCCCCGGGGATTGTAAACCTCAATATCAAAGCTTAAAACTGAGAATTCTGGTAAAACTTCCTCGAGGATGATTTTAGGGGGATTTTTCACCTGGAAAATGCAGGGTTGGGGCGTAGTTGGTGATCCTTTTACAGGTCCCTGTTTTAAGACCTTACCTTCTACTTCCACAACATTCAAAGGAGATAATCCTTTATCTATGAGGTACCTGCGGTAAAAAGGAATATCATGTTCTCTTACCTCCTGGACCGAGGTTAAATTCCCTATTCTATCCCTTAATTTAGGGATATCCTGAGGATGTTTGAAGGTTACCTTCAGGACCTCTTTCCTTTTCCCCTGATCCTTTTTGTAAACCTTTTCCACAGAGTTAAGTCCTAGTTCACTTAAATCCTGGGTGCAGACCTTAATATCTTGGGGAATGACGTAGATGTAGGGTTTGAAACTTTTATCCCAGGCTATGATATGGCCTTCTTCTTTTTCTCCCAGGAGTTTGCCGAATAACCTTATAACTGGTACACGGTTCCGGGTGATGTAATCAATGTCCAGGAGAACGAATTTTTTAGTCACTGTACCGGGAGGTATTCCTTCATGTACGCCCATAATCCTCACTTCCAGTAGGGACTATGGATGGGTAAGGTCAAGGAATTTGAGGTAGAGGGGGTGATAAGTAATCTACTTACCCTCCCCCCTGCATCGTCGAATAAAAAAGAGAGGGTTTTTTTTAAACCGGTAACTGTTTAATGCTCCCCACTGTAGAATACAAAAAGGTTACAGTTCCTTTTTCTTTTTCAGTGTTCCGGATAAGTTTTATAATTGTATTTCTCCGGATTTGGTTGAGATTTTCTGTTTGGTCCAGAACTGCTTCATTGAATAAAGGATTATCCCCTGGCCATTCATCAATCTCTGGAGGAGGGGATATCTCTCTAAGCCATAGATCGACTTTAGCTTCTTCTCGGGTTAATCCTTCCGGCCAGGATTCATCTATTAAGATTCTGAATCCATCTTCCACTCGGGGAACTTCAGATATTTTTTTAAGTCTTAGCATACACATCTCTCCTATTATCATTAACATGATCAATTTAACATTATTAATCATGATATATAAAATTAACGGAAATTGAAACAAAAGAACATACTCCTTCGCCCACCAGAAGTAACCCCTTTACTATAAAAAACCCGGAAGAAATGTTAATCGGGTTTTTACCCGGGATTATTCTATAAATAGGGAAAAAATTAAAAAAAAGTTTAAAAAACAGGTTTTAAAAAACAGTTATATGGTTTAAAAACGGATTCTATCCTTATTCTTGGGTATCCCATTTTTTACCTTAATCCAGGTTTGATCACGATGTAACTCATATTCCCTAAAACAAGAGGGAACACCCTGGGCTGTGAGGGGATCCGGACCATCCATGAGCTGGAAATGGAGGTGTGGAGCAGTAGAATTACCAGAATGACCTATATTCCCCGTTATATCTCCGGATTCTATGAAATCACCATTTTTGGCTTTTACCGAACCAGTCTTCATATGCCCCAGGAAGATCCATACTCCCTCCCACTCCCCTTCACCCTGGATTATTACAAAGTTACCGGCAATATCCTGAATACTCTGTTTTCCAGGATCGAAGAACCAAGCATTCTTCAGGGCAATGGAAATATCACGGAGGGGTTGTACGGGGTCCCGTTCCGGGTATCCATCACGAGAGGCAACCACCCGACCCGGTATGGGGGCATAGATGGGTTTTCCGTAGGAGTAACAATCATTTAAATGCACCCTGCCCAGGATCTGATCCAGGGTACTTTTCCGGTGGAATTTAACTGAGTTTTGGGTCCAGTCCACCTGCAGGAGGTCGAAAGCATAGGTCGAGGCAAAAGAATCCGTACCGTGACTGGGAACTTTAGAACCCGGACTGTTTAAAACCATCCACTCACCCTCCAGGGGGGATTCTAGGGGTACCGGTTTCATACCTCCATTATCAGGTCTTCCCGCCACTCTCATCATGTCCCTGGTTTTTGCATCCTTATTTTTAAGTTTTGGTGTCCCTTATCTATTCAATAGAGGTACATTCCCAGGTTTCAGCTTCCGTATCTATGGTGGCGTACAGTTCTGTTTCCACATCATTGAACAGCTCTTCACAACCGAACTCCAGGTCTGCTGATTTTTTAACGGCATACATTCTGCCCCGGGCACTCTTAACCACTATATCACCCTCACGGGTTATTCCTACCACTAATTGTTTGATTTCCTTGGCCATTTTTATCATCTCCTCAACAATTATTTATGAAATTTAACTTCCAATGAGAACTACTACTTAATGAGAGATCCCTTATTAAATTTTATTTTTAATATAATTCAGACAAAAACTACCTTCTTCTTAAAATTGAGTTTGTTTTCCCTCATGAACCGATCCATTTCCAACTCATGTTCCTGTGGAATCAAAAGTCCAGAACGTACTTTTTCACCCTGAATATGCTTTAAAAGACCATCATAGTTATATCTTTTATCACCTTTCTTCTGTGAATAACCATACAATATCTGGTTAACTTTTACCTTATTTTTGGAAGGTAAGGCTTCCATGGAATAGGTGTAAAGCACTCGGGGAGTGGGTTCCATAACTTTCGTGAAGTAGTCGTAGATAGGAGGAGTAATCAAAAATCCTTCAGTTAAAATACCATAGAAAAAGGATTTGTCTGGAGTTTCATCTTCATTAACTGCATATAAAGAAGCCGGAAGCTCCAGTTCCCCGTCACATTCTTCAGTCAGGATTTCAAAGAGAGTTTCCTCCCCTTTTTCCAGAGATTGAGAGTCATGGAACAGAGCAAAAAAATCCACATCAGATTTAGACGTTAATTCCCCGCGGACATAACTGCCATAAACTACAAGAAGTTCCAATCCCTGAATAGGGGCGGTTAATTCATGGATTTTTTTTAGGAAGTTCGTCTGGTAAGATTTTAACATTTAGTTCTCCCTCCACCCTTCTTACAATTTTCTCCATACAGGAAACTGCCTCATCTGCAAGGTCACCATTACTTCCCCCGTAACCTAATCTTTCATAGATACGGTGCAATCTGCGAAAACATTTCCTCTCATCATCCACGAAGCGCGTCTTGACCAGGTAAAAAGTTCCACTTCTGCGATGAGTGGCATAAGGGTCTTCACGGCTTTCAAAGGCATGAACAGACTCCTCGGCAACTTTAAATGCCATATCACCCACAACAGATAACCTACCTTTTTCCACTGATTCATAGAGGGTAAGAGCTTTTTCTCTAGCATTACGTAAGTGAATCTCTTCGGAAACCATAAATCTACTTCCTTAATGATTATATGATAAAAGACTAATAAGTATTTTTCTACTAATGATTAAGGAAATTTTCTTTAATTATTATGAAAATAAATGTTTTACATGGTTTTTATTATAATTATTATAGAATTCATAAGGAATAAATGGATTTGAATCTGTTGGCGATGTTTTGGTGTGTTTAAAGCCCCCGGATAAACCGAAGATTAGGAAATGTAAAAAAAATATTAAATAATAAAAAAAGAGTGTTGATTAACTCTTAAAATAAGTTTAAAGAGCTTTAAGGACTATTTCACTGTTACTATCCGTGGATTTGAGATCATCAATTATGTATGACTCTCCAGTCACATCCTCCATCAAAGCGATTAGTGACAGAGCCATAGGACAGCCTATGGAACGAGGGACATCCTTGGCTTCCAGGTAGTCCGTGAAGTGGTGCATTTTGCAACCTTTAATACTGACGTTGAGGGAATCTTCACCTAAATTGTAACTTATTTCATCAGCAATGCGGAAATATCCTCCCAGGTACTCGGCATAGAATTCCAGGGCTTTTTCCGGGGTGCTGGTATCCTTTTCCTCACCCAGCATAACTGAACCCGCCCTGATGAGGTCCCACAGATCTTCACCGAAGGCACGGGTGATTCCCCCTGATCCTTCCCCACTGACCTTCCACAGGCTGTTGGTGAACCCCATCAACACCGCGGTGAGTATAATATTCACTGGATTTTCTTTAGTTTCGCTTAAAAAAGCAGCTGTTATTTTCTGTACTTCCTCTTCTGACATGTCATTAACTCCTCTTGATATATAAGCTCCAGTTTATGCTTCCATGACTTCTTTTACTTTCAGTGCGGTTCTCTCCAGTTCCAGGAGGGCCAATCCCAGGTTCACTTCCCCCGGGGATAGTGCAGCCAGCACCGCCTTCTTACCAGCATAGGATAAGATGGCCTTACCAATGGCACCGTCAATAACCACCTGGTTAAGATCTCCCCTTTCCAGCTCATCACAGGTTCTCTGGGAAGTACCCACCATAGCTGCCGCCATAGCTGCCACCCGTTTCTCATCAGTACCACTGGGAAGGGCCGAAGAGATCATCAAACCATCCGGTCGCAGAACAGCCACTCCATTCACATCCCCCGGAGCACGCTCCAGTAACTCTTTCAAAAGACTACCAATATCCTCTCTTAATCCCATAAATTCACGTCCGTTGTGTTAAATTAATTATCCTGTTGTTTATAACCAATAATGCGGATAAAAATAATATCTAACTGTGAATTTTCACACGAAATCTATAACACCCGTGCACAGTTAGCAAACAGTTATATAGGATAATAGAACTTTAAAGGAGGGTTGAGAAGGGTAAAGTTGTAATCAAAGAAACAATCTGGTTAAAAAAAGATAGAAAATGAGTTATTTTTAATGAAATGATTAACAGGGACCCCTTTAATCAATATAGGCGTCCTTTATTATCTGGAATATTTTTTCCACCGCTCTTTTCATTTTCAAAAAAACCATACCCAGATTAGCAGTGGATTCCACTGCACAGACCAGGGCTACAGTGGATGAACCCATGATAACGATTTGTAGTTTTTCCCCTTTGATCAGGACTTTTTCCAGGTTGTCTTTACCAATATCATTGAGTGTTTTTTCACCGATATTGATGAGGGAAGCAGCCATAGCCGCAATCATATGGTTTTTCACATGGGGGTTGCTGGAGGTCATAATCAGCCCATCTTTACGGATTACATAGGACTCTAAAATGTCACTTTTGTACTCCATCTGCTGTAGAACTTCATTGATCTGCTCGGAAATAGGTTTCATAGGACATCAGCTGGAATAACTATTGATTGTTGGTGAAATCAGAAATGGCCTTCTTTAACATCACCCTGATCATGCCAATGTTGGCATTCATCTCGGTTAAAACTATGATAACATGGTCCATACCAAATTCATCAATCACTATTTTCCCCTGTTCTGTTTCCACGATTAACTGCTCTAGATTCCCGTAACGGACTGTTCTGGTAAGTTCTCGCACTGCTCCCAGTGCCGCCACCGTGGTGGCACTTAAAATTGAACTTTCCCGATCCACCTTGGTTACAGGAATACCATCCAAACCAGCCACCAGGGAATCTTTGACTCCCCTGATTCGATTAATATTGATTAAAACTTCATCTAAATTCTGAACAACCATTTTTATCCGCCTACCAAAAATATTTGGGCCCTATCACTTGTTTTTCCCTGTAATTTCATTAATAAGATTGTCCATGAAACTGGCCAGATCATCATCATTCAATGCCGAAGTATTAAAAATAGGTACATCGCCCGAAAGATTCAATTCAGCACGTATAACTTCCGGATCCAGTCTAGAAATATCTTCCTTATTGGCCGCAATAACATAAGGCACATCATAGCCTTCAATAAATTTAATTAACTCGAAATCTACCGGGGTTATCCCCACGGTTGAGTCTATTAATAAGATTGCCCCGTCCATACCAGTAGCCAGTGTTTCCCACATAAAAGAGAATCTTCGATGCCCGGGACTGGCAAATAAATGTATTAAAAAACCGCCCTGTTCGATCTGGACAAAATCAAAACTGGTGGTAATATCTTCGTATTCACCTTTCAAGAAAAGTTCATTTCCACTTAATCTCTCAACAAAGGTGGTTTTACCGGCGTTTAAAGCGCCGAAAACCACAACTTTAAGGGCATCCATAGGTGTACTCCCAGAATCTACAGGGATTTGAGTACAATTTCACTGTTACCATCCTTAGATTCCAAACTATCCATTATAAATGGCTCTCCAGTCACATCTTCCATCAAGGCGATTAGTGACAGGGCCATAGGACAGCCTACGAAACGGGGAACTTCTTTGGCCTCCAGGTAGTCCGTGAAGTGGTGCAGTTTGCAACCCTTGACTTGGACCTTCAGGGTATCGTTGTCTACCGTGAAATCTATTTCATCGGCAATGCGGAAATATCCTCCCAGGTACTCGGCATAGAATTCCAGGGCCTTTTCCGGGGTGCTGGTGTCCTTTTCCTCACCCAGCATAACTGAACCCACCTTGATCAGGTTCCACAGATCTTCACCGAAGGCCCGGGTGATACCTAGGGAACCTTCACCACTGACCCTCCACAGGCTGTTGGTGAAGCCCATCAACACCGAGGTGAGTATGATATTCACTGGATTTTCTTTATTTTCACTTAAAAAGGCGGCCGTTATTTGCTGAACCTGCTCTTCTGACATGTTACTGTACTCCCTATGCTTCCATGACTTCTTTTACTTTTAGTGCGGTTCTCTCCAGTTCCAGTAGGGCTAATCCCAGGTTCACTTCCCCCGGGGATAGTGCAGCCAGCACTGCCTTCTTACCGGCATAGGATAGGATGGCCTTACCAATGGCCCCGTCGATAACCACCTGGTTGAGATCTCCCCTTTCCAGCTCATCACAGGTTCTCTGGGAAGTACCCACCATAGCTGCCGCCATAGCAGCCACCCGTTTCTCATCAGTACCACTGGGAAGGGCCGAAGAAATCATCAAACCATCCGGTCGCAATACTGCAACTCCATTCACATCCCCCGGAGCACGCTCCAGTAACTCTTTTAAAAGACTACCAATATCCTCTCTTAGTCCCATTTAAACAATCTCCATTGGATCTTTATGCAAATACCTATCTAAACCCCCGACAAAAGGAATCATTGAGATTACATTTTTGTCGTTAGTTGTCACTAAATCGTATGATTATAAGTAAAAAAACAATTATAAAGTGAGAATGCATAAGTGTGCACTTGAGATAAATTTATATAAGAGTTCTTTACGGGTAAAAAATTAATATTGGAATGAATTTAGGATTTGACGAGTTCACGGTAAGGTATACTATAAATGTTTTATGGATAATTCAACATTCCCTAATTAGTGGGGGTTAGTTACTATCCACAATCCCGATTAATAACTACAGGTAAGGTAGGATGAAGAACTTATTATCACAAAATAAGAGGGTGACGGTTTCCGTTGACACCCATCTGGATTATGAATTCAGAAAATTGGCTTCTCAGAAGTTCCGGTTTGAAAAGGGGTGGTACAGTAAAGCTATTGCCGAAGCCATGGATGTTTGGATTAACTACAATGAAGTGGGAATTTTAACCGGGGGTATCACCAACATTGCCCGTTTAACTGGTCATAACCTGTGGAGCATGTTGAAAAATGATTTTAACCACAAGTACCAGCATGATAATGCAGCTATGTTAAATGATATCTGTGAATATTTTGTTGACCAGTCCCCCTACATTGAGAATTTAGATTACCAGATCCAGGGGGAAGACTTCCTGATTAGTGCGGATACTCCCCTGATAACCCAGAACCGGGACTGTTTCATGGTGGAGGAACTGGTGGACCGGTGCACCGTACCGCTGGTGGTGGTTCTAAGGGCGGGCATTGAGGACATTACCCACAACACCTACAAAATCAATAGTTTAGAATTTGGTGAATCCAATCAGATTCATTTCAAGAAAATCAACTCCCCCGTATCCCCTATAGAAGTTATGCCCTAGGGAATGGTCGGGATACAAAGGATATTAACAAAGCTAGGGCCTTATGTGTTATGGTCCTATATGCTGTGGTCCTATATGAATCCGAATAGGAATTATAATCTCAAAATAGGGATTGCAATCTCAAAATAGGGATTGCAATCTCAAAATAGGGATTGTAATTAACAATAAAAATAAAAAAGGGTTAAAGTAATTTTTAACCCCCTTAAATGTTTTCTTTTCTTCAGTACCTAGGCCAGGTCGAACCGGTCCAGGTTCATGACCTTGTCCCAGGCCCTTACAAAGTCCTGCAGGAACTTCTCCGGGGAGTCCTCACAGGCATAGACTTCAGCCACTGCCCGGAGTTCAGAGTTTGAACCAAAGATGAGGTCCACCCGAGTAGCGGTCCACCGGGATTCGCCGGTTGCCCGGTCACTTCCCTCGAACACGTTTTCATCTTCGGTGGCCTTCCATTCAGTTTGCATGTCCAGCAGGTTCCGGAAGAAGTCATTGGTAAGTGTCCCTGGGTTTTCGGTGAAAACACCCTGGGGTGACTGTTCATAATTGGCATCCAGGACACGCAGACCCCCAATGAGGACTGTCATCTCGGGAATGGTCAGGGTTAAAAGTTGTGCTTTGTCCACCAGTAACTCCTCTGGTCTTTCATCGGTTTGAATCATCTGATAGTTCCGGAAACCGTCAGCAACCGGTTCAAGGACGGCAAAGGAATCCACATCAGTATCTTCTTCCCGGGCGTCCATTCTTCCCGGTGTGAAAGGTACGTTTACCTGGTAGCCTGCATTTTTTGCCGCCTGCTCCACACCGGCACAACCGGCCAGGACAATGAGATCCGCCAGTGAAACCTTCTTGTTACCGGACTGGACCTGGTTGAATTCATTCTGTATGTCTTCCAGTGTCCGGAGCACTTTTCTCAGCTGTTCGGGGTGGTTGACTTCCCAGTCATTCTGTGGTGCCAGGCGGATACGGGCACCGTTGGCACCTCCCCTTTTGTCGGAGCCACGGAAGGTGGATGCTGAGGCCCAGGCCGTGTAAACCAGTTCTCTGACAGAGAGATCTGCAGCCAGTATTTTTTCCTTGAGGTTCTGGATGTCCTCTTCACCGATTAACTGGTGATCGACTGTTGGGATGGGGTCCTGCCAGATGAGGTCTTCCTCGGGTACTTCCGGGCCGAGGTAGCGTGTTTTTGGTCCCATGTCACGGTGGGTTAGTTTGAACCAGGCCCGGGCGAAGGCATCGGCCAGTTCATCCGGGTTCTCGTAGAAGCGTCTTGATATCTTCTCGTAGACGGGATCAAATCGTAATGATAGGTCGGTGGTCAGCATGCCCGGGGTGCGGCGTTTTTCCGGGTCGTGGGGATCCGGTACGGTATCTTTACCGGCACCATCCTTGGGTTTCCACTGGTAGGCACCGGCTGGACTTTTTTCAAGCTCCCATTCGAATTCGAATAATATGCGGAAGAAGTTGTTGTCCCAGGCAGTGGGGGTGTTGGTCCAGATAACTTCCGGGCCTCCGGTGATGGTGTCGTTACCTTTACCAGTTTTGTAGCTGCTCTTCCAGCCCAGACCCTGCTCCTCGATGGGGGCAGCTTCCGGTTCTGGTCCCACATATTGGGGGTCACCTGCTCCGTGGGTTTTACCGAAGGCGTGGCCACCGGCAATGAGGGCCACGGTTTCCTCGTCGTTCATGGCCATACGGGCGAAGCTCTCCCGGATATCGCCGGCTGCAGCCAGGGGGTCGGGCACACCATCTGGGCCTTCCGGGTTTACGTAGATTAAACCCATTTCAATGGCGGCCAGTGGTTTGTCCAGGTCACTGCCCTTGGCGTGGCGTTCTCCTCCCAGCCACTCTTTCTCGGAACCCCAGTATATGTCCCTTTCTGGTTCCCATATATCCTCACGTCCGCCACCGAAGCCGAAGATCTTGAAACCCATGGATTCCAGGGCCACGTTGCCCGCCAGGATCATCAGATCGGCCCAGGATATCTTCCGGCCGTACTTCTGTTTGAGGGGCCAGAGGAGCCGGCGGGCCTTGTCCAGGTTGGTGTTGTCGGGCCAGCTGCTTAGTGGTGCTAAACGTTGGTTACCATGGCCTCCCCCTCCACGGCCGTCTCCCACACGGTAGGTTCCGGCGCTGTGCCAGGCCATGCGGATGAACAGGGGTCCGTAGTGGCCGAAGTCTGCCGGCCACCATTCCTGTGAATCCGTCATGAGTTCATGGAGGTCCTTCTTCACGGCTTCTAAGTCTAGGCTCTCGAATTCCCGTGCGTAATTGAAGTCCTCATCCATCGGATTGGATTTTGGTGAATGCTGACGTAGGATGTCGAGATTCAACCGATTTGGCCACCAATCAAGGTTCGTGATACCACTACTAGCAGTCATTTTGCCTTTTTCATCCATAATCTCACTCTCTTTTTACATCACTTTAATTCATCTATTTTATTTTCTCAAAAACTGTGAATTTCGTGTTTTTTAGAGCTAATTACTATTTTTATGGGCCTTTTCGGAAATACCATTGAATTATTTAATATTTTTTAACATTTAGTTATTAGTTCTAAGTTTTATTTAGAAATTTTTATTTGATTTTGGAGGCAATCGAATTCAATACTAAATAGAACTTAGTACTATATAGAATTTCGTATTGTTTGGATCTGCCACTGGCAATTAATCTTCAACATTCAGAGAATTATATTCCCTTTTTTATAGCAAGAGAATTTAACTAATCAGAAGATTCCCTTTAATTTGTTCTGGGTTATTTATAAAAATGTATAGGGATTTAAAAGCCGTTATATACAAAAAATGATTTATAAAAAAGGGCAAAGTAGTTTTTATTGACTTATTTCATTCAGGAGGATTAATAAACCTATAAATGTGGGTTAAAATAGTAAATATTTTCAATTTGAATAAATCAAGGATTATTAAAAATGAAAATTGATGGGTTTTTTATAATAGATAACTAAGTACTTTCATTATTATTATAAATAAAATTAAACCGACAAAAAAATATTTCTTAAATTTTTCATTGGTTCTTAAATCAATTTTGAATATTTTTTCTAATTTATCCGGAAATAGAGTAATTGTTTCAAATATTAATCCTACTAGAAAACCTATATTCATTGCATCCGCAGTGATGACATTACCACTGAAGAAGGATAAAAAGATCATAGTTCCAATTGAGGTACCAAGCCCAATCATAAAAGAATATATAAAAATTATATTACCCAAAGGTGAGTTTCCCTTACTGGTCTTTTTAGAAATATTCATGGTATTCTTAAAGACTTTTGGCCTTAACTGAATCATGATAGCAGGATAAAGGAACCATAAACAGATAAATGCAAAGATCATCAGGCGCATGTAGTTGATTTCTTCCATAATTAATCACCAATTTCGTTTTTTTATTTAAATGGTTGATTTAATATTAACCTTCATAATATGGGATTTTTTAAATTAAAATGGGCATTACGATTATTTAACCATTTGTATTTCTAAGAATGATAAAAAAAATGAACAATCCCGTGATTCAACAGGTTCCATAGAGTTAACAGATTATTTATGGTTTGTTTCCTTCCAAATTAGATGGGCATAAAAAAAAGAGGTTAAGGCAAATTGATGAAATATTTGGAGGAAAAATATCATTATGAATTTGCATAAATATTATTGTGCAGCAGTGTTTGAACTAAAAGGCATTATGATTCCTTTTCCCGCATTATGTGACCTATTTCTTTAAATTTTCCCGGTATTCCCTCATGATTTCTCTATAATTACTTTTTAACATGATTAATACCATAGCCGCCGTTATAATGGCGAGTACAATAACCATTGCTGTTTCTACGTTTCTGGTGAAAATTATCACCACAAAGGGGGATGAAAAAAGAACCACCAAAGAAAGCCATCCCTGCCAGCGCACAGGCTTGGGGAAGCCACCAACTTCATATTTAAGCCAATATTTTTCAGGATTTTCGGTAGTGAACCCTTCATTTAATTCATCAGATGATATGTCATCGTGGGGTATACTCCTTCGAATTAACCAGCTCGTGACCAGCATAATAATCGTGGCCACCCCCATTATGAGGGATAAGGTGAGATTATTAAAAATAATACCCATTAAAATAAAAAGGCTTACTGCAAATACAAAGGATCCAGTCCAGGATAAAACTTTCACTTGTTTATTGGGGGGATTTTGGGGTTTAAAAGAATAGTAAAAGGTTAAAATAATACCGGAGCTCATGGTTAAAAGTAATATGTAGAATACTGTGTTCTGTGGAGGTATCAGGAAATATTCCAAAATAAACATCAGGGCGGAAGCCACAACCAGGATTATGCCCGCAGTTATATCCTGATTTTTACCCCTAAACATGATGAAGGTAAAAATGGTAATCCCCACGAACATTATTATGGGACCCATGGCGTTTTGAACCAAAACCACCGAAAATAGACCCAATAATACATTGAAAATAGCCAAGTACTTCAAACCCTTGTAATTCTTCATTGATAATCACCATTTAATATAAATTAATACCAGATGGATTGGTAATTATTTAATGAATGTTAATGTATAAAAAATAAATGATAGAATTATCATCCAGGGGAGACATTTACCACTTAAAGTGTGTTGATACTATTTAAAACAAATTATATTTCAATTAAGCTTTTTTCGTCAAACCACATACTACCTTCGGTAGGATTTTTAACAGATACATCTTGGTATACCATGATCCATCAGTTGTAGGAGGAGTTACGGTCATTTTTTGTTCAAAGTAGACCTTATGTGGGTGTATTCGTTCCTTCTTATCAACTACGATGCCTTCAAATCCTAATTTTACATTTCGTACTTTTTTACCCAATCTTATCAATTAAATCCCTCTAATTTACTTAATTTCAAACGGTTTATCTGGTGTGAGATGAAAATTTCCCCCATAGATTAAAGGTTTCCCCATAGATTAGGGGTTTCCCCATTAATGAAAGGTTTAACTTATCGTCCCACCGTTTTACATGAGTATAGTCATCGATTACCAATAATCATCGAACAATTTTCGAATATTCCTATACTCTAAAATGCCATATAATATGTGGCAAATTCTATAAACACACATTTAAATAATCTATATACTAGATTAAAACTAAATAACCACAAGGTTTATAGAAATTCCCCTTATTTAATTGAAATAACCGTTGCCATATTTAATATTTGTGATCGTTTAATTAATAGAAGTTACAATTCTTGTTTTGTTGGACAGGTCTTTGCAACTCGTTATAATTACTCTAAAAAACTAGAATCAAAACTAAATAAAGAAAACTGGAGTCTTCTAAAAGAGATTTTATCCAAACTCACAGATTAAATTCGAGTGAATGGTTTGAAGGATAGGGATAATTATCCTAATTCCATTCCTTATTTTAGATTTGTTTAATCGATCCCTTTTTAACGTAACCTTTTCCCCCGCATACTTCACATTTTTTACTGTTAGGCTTGAAAACTCTACCATACTCACAGTTGGGGCATGTTTGGTTACCTATCATTCCAGTTCCTCCACATGAAGAACAATCCACCCACTGTCCCACTAATCCAGTTCCTTCACACATGGGACATTTTTCTAGGGATTGTCCAGCCTGAACATTGCTACTTGACTCCCGGATGACTGTGGTAGTATTGTTTGAACTATTCAGTCCCGTTTGATTAGTGGCATTGTTTGCCGGGGCAGTTATCTTAATTAAAATAAGTGCAGAAACAGCTGCTACTGCAGCAATCAGAATAACTACTATTACAATTAAATATTTGGTTTTTATTTCCAAGGAATATCTCCTAAATTTTACTTTAATTCAACAAGGAGTTTATTTAGCTCCGAAACACTAATAACAGGCTTTATCCATTCAAGTGAAACTTCATTTTTCAAGTTAGCATGTCTTCTCTTATAATTGTGAGAAGAATTTAATGACATTATCCTTAATCTGTGTGGAATATCTCAAGCACTCAACACGCACTCAACACGCACTCAACACGCACTCAACACGCACTCAACACGCACTCAACACATGTTCTATGCAGACAGATAATTATGATGTTAAGATAGAATATAATGTGCATATCGCCCCTTTCCTTCAAGAGAGATAAAACCTTTATCCACCAATTCTTTTAAATCATTTAGTGCTGTTCTTTCTTTAATTTCAGGATTTATTTCCCTGTATTGGCTATTTGTTATTTTTCCATGTTTTAGTAGATAATCTATTGCTCTTTGTTGCCGTATACTTAATTCGCTCTTCTTAGTTTCTATGAATTTATACTTCCTAAGAGTAACCACTAAGCTTCCAGATTTGATCTCAAAGAGAGGCTCAGGTAAACCCTGTTCCAGACAAAAATCGATGATCCTTTGCGTTCCAGTTCCCCATCTTTCTATAAATCCAATTTTAAAGAAAAATTCAGCTATTAATGGGTTTCTGCGAATAGATTCATGTTGGTTTTTTAGATCTTCAATTGTTAACGGTTTAGGCAGAGGTCCACAACCCCATATCTCCATTCGATCGTCAAATATGCGTATTTGAACACTAGAATTGATTCTGTAATCCCTGTGGCAGATTGCATTGGTAATTGCTTCTCTTATTGATTCAATAGGATATTCAAACTCTTCAACACGCTCTGATCCCTCTATCCTCGCACTTCTTCGGATATGTTTTTCCGCAAACCGCAATGCATCATCTCTTTGATCAATGATACTGGCCTTAAAATCATGCATATCCTCAAATTCAAGTGTGTCAACACCTTTAAATTTTCCACATTGCGTAAATGCCTGTAAAACAAATTTTTGGGGGTTTTTTCCAAAAAGTAGGATGGCAGCATTAGTTAATTTTCCATCTCTTAGAAGATCAAGTCGAGATAATGCTTCTTCTATAGGGGATTTAGGATCTAAATCTAAATTTCTTTTAAGGACTGCAAGTTTTAGAAAATCAGTCAATTTGTTCCCATCAATATCTTCAAAACTTGCTTCGGTAACTACCTGTTCATCCCATGAGGTAACCCTATGTTCAGTAGTGATCAGGTTCCTAATTTCAGTTGAAGAAAGTTTCTGGTTCGTCCTTCCAACCCTTATATAAGCTTTATCTCTGTAGAAAACAGGTTTTGAAGTGCTTTCTGAAACTTCAATTGAAATAATTGTTTTGCCTTCTTGCTCTGAATAACCAACAGATGGAAAAATTTGAGGGTCAGTTTCTCTCCTTATATTGTTTGCAAGTCTTTCTAGAGTATTTCTCCCAATATCTACCCCAACAACATTACGATCATTAGTTACACCTACTAAGATCGTTCCACCCCTTCTATTGGAAAACGCAGATATGGTTTTTAATATTTCATCCATTTCAGATAGGGAAGTCTTGAATTCAACATTTTCCGTCTCATCATCTCTAAGAAGTTCAGAAATTCCCATTTATCATCCCTCGATAATGATTTTGAATTTTAATGTTTTAATTAGTTTCAAATTCAATTCAGAATCATTAAAATAGGTTACTTAATATTTATTATTAAGATTCAAATTTGATATGATTTACCCTAGAACACGTGAGAAGTAATATATAAAATTAAATAATTACTATCATCATATCTAAAAAATTTCGATAATTTCAGAAAAATTAGAATCACTCCTCAAAGGACCCAATAGCCTCGAAAACTTCTTTTTTAAATTTAGCATTTTCAATCTCCCGATGTGGGTTCAGCCTAGTAAGTATCATGACCGGCATTATTTGTTTGATTTTCAATATAAAAGAATTCTCATCATTTTTAAATATTTTAGCCATTATTATTAGGGGATTTACAAATTCACGTAGATATAAAGTTAATTTTTTTATTTAAGCAGAAATTAACAATTTTATTTTTTCTTCTACATCTTGAATGTCATATTTATCAGATATGCAAATGAGTTCACAGTTATTCTCATCACATAATCGTTTTTTACGTTTATCCCTTTTTTGCAGTTTTTTAAAAGCTTTCTTTCCACCAAAATAAGATACCGGTTTGAAATGTTGTATGCCTTGATATTCGATCCCTATACTCCTTTCTGGAAAGAAAATATCCAGATGTTGTTGGCCTAACCATGAAGGTTTGCCATGTTGTATAATAATTTCATTTGGAAATAATTCTTTTATTTTTTTAAATAATAATGTTTCATTGATCCAATTTTGGCCTACTTCTGGCAAACCGTTGGCTTTTCTAACTTTGTTTTCAGCGTTTCTAATTAATTTTCGAGTATAATTAATGAATGCTTTTAGAATTATAGTAGGTACAATAAATTTCATAGAAGAATCAAAATCATCTAAATAGTCTTTAGATCGAACTTTAGGAAAAGGTATAAAATAAAAATACTCTTCGTTTGGAAATTGATGCCCATATTCCATTCCTTTCTGTTCACGTGAATAATGAAATTTCAACTCATTAAATTCGTATTTATCATCAAAGTATTTACCTAATATAATTAAATCATTATCTTCTAATGAAACACAAATATAATTCCATTTTGTCCTTTTTAACTTATCTGGATCCTTTTTTGATGAATAAAATATATGATCATGGATAAAATGGGAAATTAAATGTTTATTATATTTAATATAATTTTCATTTATCATTTCATCTAAAGAAACTTGGATTTCATTTTTATATTTTTCTCCAACTTCACTTAGACTATCTTTATCACTTAAATTTAAAATAATCTCACCGTTAATTAAACCCTTTTCTGAGGAGTCCAATAACATGGCAAATATAAATAAGTCTTCATAGGAATCTAATCCTGCTTTTTTCTTGTAATAAAAAGATTTTTCATATTCTTCAAGTGTAAAATATGCTCCAGATTTCCAGTTGTTTAAGTCTAGATGCAAATCCGTGTTGTTATAACTATTTTCAACAAACTCAAAATTAGAAAGTAAATTTTTAATATTTTTGTCTTCAGAGAATTTATGCACTGTTTCATATAAAAACATGTAGATATAATTTTTATTTTCTTTAAATTCCATAGGATTTCTTTTATGCAAATTTGATAACCATAACTCATAAGAAGATCTTTCTTCAGGAGAAGCATCTTCAAGAATGTATGCTTTCTTGTAATTATCTAATTCTCCTCTTCGATAAAGTATGGTTTTAGCTTTCTTCCGTACAAGTTTACTCTCATCAGTTAATGCTTTCTTAATGAACTGAATTGAAGTATTATCTATTCGACCTAATTCATGGATAACCGCTTTTCGCACATAGGGATCTTCATCATCAAAATATTCTTTTAAAATAGGAGCTACATTATAATTTGCTAATTTAGTTAATAGAGGAATAGCAAGTTCTCTTATTTTAGAATCTTCATCCTTCAGGGCATCTTCAATATAAATCAGCAACTGATCATTATCATACTTTTTTACAACTTTTAAAGAACTATCTGCAACACTGATTTTATTTTTGACAGAATTTAACAGATTTTCTCTTAAAATCCATATATCCAATAATCGCTTTGATTTCTCTGTAATCGTATCTGACTTGAAAGTATCTAGTTTAATATCAGTTTTTAATTTAATTATATCCTCATCTAACTTAACAATATGCTCATATTCCCCTTTAATTTCTTCCAATAAAGTTTTTAAATTATTATGAAGAGTTGAAAACACATTTAAGCTAACTCTTCTTGTTAATTCTAACATCATTCTTTTTCTTACTGTTTTATTCTCATCGCTCAATGCTTTCAAGACGGATTTACTAATTATTTCGTGACATCTTATAAATTCTGCAATATCAAGGTTTTTATCAATATTATAAATATCATTAAGCCTATAAAGATACCAAATAGCCCATGCTACTTTAACCCTTACTCTAGCACTATCATCTTCGATTAACTTACAAATAGACTCTATTGCATTAGAAGGAATTATGTTAATCAATAAGTCAATTGCATTATATTTAATAACCCAATCTTCATCTTCAAGTAGTTTAATATATAAATCAAAGCATCTTTTATCAGGCATCCCATTTAAAGCTTTAATAGCGCCCCTTCTTACATTCTTATTAGGATTTTTCAATTCATTTATTAAAGGTTCCCTAGAACATTTCTTGATTCTTATTAGGCTCTTGATGCATATTGATCTAAATCCCCTATCTGGATGTTTTAAAGAAGTAATTAGTGGATCTACAGATCTTTTATCGTGAAAATATCCTAAAAATTCGGCGCATTGTTTATTAATGGAGATATTGTCTGATTCTAGTCCAGAAATAATTATAGAAAAATTTTTATCAATGAAATTAATGGATTTTTTGTAGTTTTCATAATCTCTTTTTGATATTAATCCATCTTCCATTTTCAATATAGATTCAACTGTCAGGAAACGATATGGTCTTGTTTCAGTGTGAGGATTAGTTATATAATCCAAATACTGTTCAAGCATTTCATCTGTTAAGTTTCGTGTTCTCATTTCCTATTAAAATCCTCATAAAGCAAATCAAACAAAGCCAATTTCAATTTATCCCTTAATTTCTCATTATCAGCCACTCGCTTGTAGAAATCCATATTACTCTTCAAAAGTCCGGTCATTTCCTGGTTGAAATATTTGTCAAATACTGCCCGCACATTCTCCGGAGAATTGTGTTCCATTTTCTTAACCAGTTCATCATTCTCCAGAAGGTTGTCTTTCACTCTTTCCAGGAATACGCGGTCATCATCGGTAAAGTCCGTGCCAAATGCATCGTTGAGATCATGGATGATCTGGGATAATTTTGCCTTTTCTTCTTCTCTAAAACCAGTATCTCCGGCTGAAGGTGGTTTTAATCCTTCACCACCACTTAGTTCTAAGGATATTTCACCTTTATCCACTACCTTGTAGGAATCCATATCCACATCCTCCCGGACACTGAAGGGCAAAGGATTGTCAATGGTTGGAAGCTTCTTAATCAGATATTTGTTGAAAATAAACAGTTTTTCCAGATACACATCACTGAAGGGCATTAGCTGAGATAGGAATGAATAAATATTCTGGTATCTGCGCAGAGCCTTCTTAAAACCAACCTGACCCTCTTTTTCCAGTTTAACAAAATCATTTTTAACCTGATCCAGGATGTGGTGGAGTTCTGGCTGCTTGGAACCCTTCTTGTAAGCGTTGACAAATTCATCAACCTCATCCATGTCAAATATATGGTAATCCAGGAGTTTATCCTGTAATTCATAGAGTTTATGAGGGTCCGTGCCTTCCTCCAAGTAGGTAGCTTGGTAGTATGGTTCGAAGGATTTCAGGATGGTCTCAGTTTCATTGGCAAAGTCAAGGATGAGTGTATCGCTCTTGTGGTTGGCTATCCGATTGACCCTGCTCAGGGTTTGAACTGCTGCCACACCGTTTAAGGATTTATCCACGTACATGGTGTGCAGTAGTGGCTGGTCAAATCCGGTTTGGTACTTGTTGGCCACAATTAAAATCCGGTAGGGATCCTCCACCAAGGCGTTTTCAATACTTTTATTCTGGGGGAGGTTATTCATGGAGTTTTCAGTGTAACTCTTCTCATCATGCTTAACCTCACCGGTGAAAGCTACCAATGTCTTAATTGGAAAACCATTGGCTTTTATGTACTTATCAAAGGCTTTTTTGTACAGTACTGCGTGTAATCGGGATCTCGTAACCAGCATGGCCCGAGCAGTGCCTTTGATCTTGTTCCTAGTGGAGTTCATGAAGTGGTCCACCATGATCTCGGTTTTGAGGCGGATGGCATGGGGATGTTCTTCCACGAACTTCCTGAGCACCCTTTTGGCTTTCCTTTCTTCAAACTCAGGATCATCCTCTATGGTCTTAACCAGGTTGAAATAGGTTCCGTAGGTTAAGTAATGCTGCAGAACATCCAGGATGAATCCTTCTTTAATGGCCTGTTTCATGGTGTACTTGTGAAATGGCCAGAAGTTACCGAGATCGTTCATGGTTCCGAACATTTCCAGGGTCTTACCCTTGGGGGTGGCCGTGAAGGCAAAGAAACTGATATTTTGCAGGTTACGGAAGGATTCAATTTCCCTTAAAAGTTCTTCTTCCACCTCATCATCCACATCGTCCAGTAATTCTGCTTCTTCCAGACTGTTGGTGGTAAGAACCTGTTTCATCTTCCTTGATAGGGTCCCAGTTTGGCTGCTGTGTGCCTCGTCAATTATAACTGCGTAGTTCCGGAGCTCCATATCCCTTACTTCCTCCAGGATGAAGGGGAATTTATGGAGGGTAGTGACCACGATATTGCTACCAGTCTGGAGGGCTTCACCTAACTGCTTGGAGTCCTTATCAATGACTTCAACTGTTCCTTTCCTTTTTTCTATGGCTTTAACCTGTTCCTGGAGTTGTTTATCAATCACTTTCCGGTCGGAAACCACAATTACCATGTCATAAACCCGTTCATCGCAGGGATCGAACTTCTTGATAAGTCCATGGGCCAGCCAGGCAATGGTTTTACTCTTACCACTACCGGCACTGTGCTCTATGAGGTAATTCTTACCCGGACTGCAGTCGCCCAAGAGCAGGTTCACACAGTCCAGCTGATGGTATCTGGGGAAAATTGGGGTTTCTTTCTTGGTTTTTTCATCCTTTTCAATGTAGATGAAGTTGGATAGGAGGTTGGAGAGTTTGTTCACCTGGAGGATGTCGTTATAGAGGTAGCAGGTTTTGTAGTCGTTGCGGACTTCAGGGTTTTCCAGTCCCTTGTTGAAGGGTAAAAAACGGGTTTGGCGTCCTTTTAGTTTGGTGGCCATGTAGATCTTCTGGTCACTCATGGCAAAATGAACCAGACAGCGCTGGAATAACTTCTCCCGTGGGTCACGGTCGTTCTGGTACTGTTTCATGGCGTTTTCCACACCCTGACTGAAACTGTCCTTCAGTTCAATGGTCAGAATGGGCAAACCATTAATAAAAATCACTAAATCAATACGATTTCCACTTTCGCGGTCCTCATATTCCAGTTCATCAATAACCGAGAAAATATTAGAAGAAAACTTCTCAAAAAGGTCAGGATTACGGTTATTATTGGGTTGAGGATAGAATAAGTCAAAGTAAGCTCCAGCGTCACGGAATCCATTACGCAGAACATGGATGGTGCCTTTATTATCAATCTCGTTTATCAGACGATAGAAAAACTTCTCTTCAGATTTCTCACCGTACACCCGTTTGAATTTCTCCCAGTCACGAGGCTGAGTATCCATAACAAACTGGAGAGTTAACTCAGGGTCTAAACACATTGCCTTATGATAATTCCGGATACTATTTCGACGAACATAACCCGTACTTTCCAGATGATTGATAATATCGTTCTGGAATCTTTTTTCAGTGGTGTCTGTACTCACACTGCCACCTCCCGGACATCCACTTTACCTGTGACCACGTGGTGGATTAGGGATTTTTTGTATTCTTTAAGGAAAGATATTTTCTCTTCAATTTTCAAGATTATTTCATCAATTTTTGGTATTTCATTATCTAAAAATTTCACAATTTGTCTTTGTTGTGATAGTTTAGGTGTGGGAATATTCAATTCATCATATTTTTCGGCAGAAACATTTTCAATTGTGGATTGTGTTGAAACAACCTTTATCCACTCTTTGTAAGATTTAGACAGAGAATAATATAACAAAAATTGAGGCTCAAGTAATTCGTTATTTGTCACGTAACGAATCATATATCCTGCAAAACAACAATTCCCATCATCCTGGGAGTAATAATAAACTTTGCCCACTGTTGCACCACTTCTAGCAAATAGTACGTCCCCTTCTTCTAAAACAAAGCCCCTAGCATTTTCTTTACTGAGATACGCATATGAATCTTTTTTTAATCCCCCATTATCATTAACATCAGTGATTCTAACATATCTATAATCAAATTTATTTTCATTATATTCTGGTTCTTCATTAGCTCCATATTGGGCTTTCTTGGCTGTCAAAAATTTAAGCCTATTAACATCCCAATCATCAGGTATCCTGCCGATCCATTCCACCCCTGAATCCTTCATCTTCACTGTGGGGTCCAGACCCTTGGTCACCACATGATTTATCAGGGCAGTTCTTTTTTCCTTGAGAAGTTCAATAAGACCGGTGTCTTTTTCAATTGTCAAATCGATTTCTGAAGTTTTTTTATCTAAAAATGATGATATTTTTCTTTGTTCATCAATAGGAGGAACACATACTACCATATTTTGTATCTGATGCGGGTTAGCTCGGGGCATTTTAACCCCATATGTTAAGGCATTAATAATGTTAATAAAACGATGCGATAATAACTGATGGAAAATAAAACGATTATTAACATCTCCATTTACACTGAAAACAACTAATTCAGTTGTGCAAACACCATCAAAAGGTGCTTCAACAACTTTAGCTAGATAAGGCCTCAATTTTCCAAATAGAATATCTCCTTTGTGAAATAAATTGACTGAACTATCAACTTTGTCCATTTGATTATCAGTTAAGACACCTGTCCAAGATTCTATATGCTCTAATCCAACATAAGGAAGATTATCTGGTTTTTTATTTAATTTATCAGTGGAAATATGAGCTATGTATTTTAATTTTTTTGCTTCCCAATTTTTAGGAATTTCATCAACCCATTTCACCCCAGAATCCTTATATTCATGATAAGGTTCAAATTTCATCCAAATCCTCCTTAATAAGTTCCTGGATCTCAGCAGTGACCTTCTTTATATCAGCTTCAATCTCTTCCAAGGGCCTTGGAGGCTGGTACTGGTAGAAGTACTGGGTGAAGTTTATTTCATAACCGATCTTGTCCTTCTTACGGTTCATCCAAGCATCAGAATAATACGGCAGGACTTCCCTCTGGAAGTATTCATCAACATCATCCTTTAGTGGAATCTTCTCTGTGTCCCTATGTTTAGGATCTGGCTTCATGTTGCCTTTGGCATCAGTCACATAGTCTGCAGTATCATCATGCTCGGATAATGCCATTATAATATTTTTTATAAAGGCAGGTGAAAGTTTGAATGGTTTTAGTGCCTCTTTTATTCTCTTTTCAAATTCATCCCAGTTTTTGTAGTGTTGGTCGATTTTTTGGAGAGATTTGATGATCTCGTTCTGTAACTCTTTTCCCTCATTTTCTTCCCGGAGTTTGGTCTCCGGATCTTTACTCTTGCTTGCTGCTAACTTGCTGAAGGCATTAACAGCATAGAGATTCTCCAGTCTTTCTTTGTTTACCTCGAAGTTCAGCTGTAATGGTCTTTCCACAGTTACCTTAGTGTAGCCGAAGTCCTCATTATCAAAGACTTTGATCACATCGTTCTCATCGAATTTACAGTACAGATCCAAAATATCATCAATATCCTTGTCACTGAGCTGGTGTCTCTTGTTTCCCAGGCTCTTCCGCATTTTTATGTATTTCTGGGAGGCATCCACCAGCTGAATCTTACCCTTCCTTTCTTCTGGTTTCTGGTTGGTGAGGACCCAGATGTAGGTCCGGATACCGGTGTTGTAAAATAACTGATCCGGAAGTCCAATTATGGCTTCCAGGTAATCGCTTTCAATTATCCATTTTCTGATGTTGCTCTCACCGGATCCGGCATCTCCAGTGAAAAGTGGCGAACCATTTGTGATTACTGCTATCCTTGATTTTTCATCTATCTTCATCTTGGATAGCATGTGCTCCAGGAATAGTAACTGGCCGTCGTTTATTCTGGGCAGTCCTGCACCGAATCGTCCTTCAAATCCCTGTTCAGCTTCCTTCATCACCGCATCTTTATCCTGCTCCCACTTACGGCCGTAGGGTGGATTGGAGATCATGAAGTCGAATCTGTCAGTTGGAAGCTGGTCTTCAGATAAGGTACTGGAGGGCCCCTTGATGTTATCAGAGATTTCTCCCTTAATGAGCATATCCGCTTTGCAGATAGCATAAATCTCCTGATTGATTTCCTGACCGTATAAAACCACGTCTGCTGTGGTGTTGAATTCTCTTATGAAATTCTCACAGCTGGTGAGCATTCCCCCGGTTCCACAGGCAGGGTCGTATATTTTTATAATCAGGTTAGGGTCATTGAGATGAATACCATTTTCAATGAAAATGAGGCTGGTCATTAACTTAACCACATCCCGTGGTGTGAAGTGCTCCCCTGCTTCTTCATTGGATTGTTCTGAGAATTTCCTGATTAATTCCTCAAATATGGTTCCCATCTCATGGTTGGAAACCTTGTCCGGGTGTAAATCCACCCGGGATTCTGAAAATTTCTTAATGAGTAAAAATAAAAGGTTAGCCTTGGACAGGCGGCTGATATGGTTTTTAATGTAGAAATTATCGAATATATCCTGGATGTTGGGGCTGAAGCTGTCCAGGTAATGCATCAGGTTCTCTTCAATATGATCCGGGTCCTGAATAAGGGATTTGAAATCATATTTTGAATAGTTGTAGAACCCTAACTCATTACCATCCTGATCCACTGCAGCTCTACTGAGAATAGGTTCCAGATTACCAATGGTATCCTTATAATTATTGTAATTGTCCAGAACATCCTTTTTAGAATATTCCAGCACACTGTCAAATCTTTTAAGAACTGTGAAAGGAAGGATGACTTTCTGGTATTCGTTCCGCTTGTATGCACCTCGTAATAGGTCTGCTAAGTCCCATATGAATGTTACTTTTTCTTGAAAGTTGTTGCTCATAGTTTCCCCTGATAAACAATATTGATAATCACTTTAGCAAAGTTAATCTTAAAATTTACTATTTTAATCTGGAAACCCAACACTAGCCATTAAATTTATTATGATAACACAACAATGTTACCATGGCCCTATTTCTGAATTGACTCTATTTCTGAATGTAAAAAAAATAACTCCCCCCTACTTTCCCAAATAAACAATATTCAGCTTACAATAACAATTTTCCTTCATTTATGAAAATTGATATAAACTTTTCTATTTGTTTATGAAGTGAATACTTTATATCAATAGATAGGTTAGAATATTCTGTGTAATCTGTTTATCCAGCATAAGGGAGGTGAAAAGATAAGAAAGCAAGCGATTACATGCAGATATTTAATCCCTTTACTACTCATATCCATAACTCTACTATTTTGTGCTAGTACTGCTTTTGCAACGGATGAAGCTATTTTTGTGAATGGTTTATCGGGAAACGATGCAAATGATGGTTACACTCCGGATACAGCAAAATTAACCATTAGAAACGCCACGGGAACCGTAAGTTCCAATGGAGTGATAACCATTGCTGATGGTGTTTACACCGGAACCGCTAACA
>NZ_CP022706.1:1820000-1827500 GCF_003491305.1 Methanobacterium sp. BAmetb5 | reverse complement strand
ACAGGCCCCATCAGTCATGAAGCATTTAACTGGATAACCCTTCCTTTTAAGTTCCCGGGCCAGTTTCACTGTTTCCACTGCCGCCACACTTCCGGTAACACAGAGCACGATTGTCATACAGATTTACCCCCTGATTATAATCTTGGTGTTAAATACAGAAAAATTTTTCTTAGGTTAAAAATTTAGGTAGAAATTAATACAGGGCTTTTAAAGCCCCATATAGATTTAATTGTTGCGGTCAATGACCAGCAAGGTTTTTTCCCCGGTTAATTCCTGGATTATGCTGTTTAAAACGTCCAGTTTGGCAGGTAATCTTCGGGCGTCTTCCCCTCTTACCCGTATCTTGTATCTCTGTTCTCCGTCTTTACCGTAGACTATGTTAATACCTGAAATACGGGCAGGGGCTAGTATATCAGTGGCCACGGCCTTAAAGTCCGAGTCCTCTCCAACCACCCGTATCTTTCTCTCCAGGGTTTTAGATATTTCTCTTACTATTTTACCGCCCTTACCAATGAGTTTACCCACCTGATCTTTCTCGGTGATGATGATAACCACGTCTCCGATTTCTATGGTTCTCTTGTAACCAATCTTACCATCACCCACCCGGTAGAGGATTTTTGCAATGTCCAAGTCAAGCTGACTTATCTCTCCTGTTTTCAGCTTATTCTCACAACCTTGACATAACATTCCGCTTTTTAAACAGACATCGCATATTGGTAAAACCATCTCTAAATTCCTCCTTATTTTTAGTGGATAATCCTAAAAGGCACAACGGCCTCATGAATTATAGTGAAATAAAACCTTTAATCCCCAGTTTAAAAGATCCAGTTTCCTTAATTTAATGCTTGGACGACCTATTATAGTTATGTTGTGGGGATAATAGAAGCCAGGTTAAATTCTTAAACTCTTACACATCAGGATAAAGTAGTTATGAATCACAGGATTTGAAAAAAATTAAAAGCAGATTTATTGACTGGTGGGGTCCACTTTCTACCCTGTGAAGTATTAGTATCTATAACATTTGCATATTCTATGTAGTGTGACATATAAAATTTTTGCATAACCCCCCAAAATTCAGCCGGTAAAATTCAACTCCCGGAGATTATGATACTACCTTTCCATTATCCCACTGGCCCGGTTAAACACTCCCCTTGACCGTGAGTAGGGGGTGGGGGGATAAAAGAACGGTGAACGATACACTGCACAGAGGTAATCGTTGCCTTTAAAATCTGTTTTTAAAAAGAATAAATTATTTAAAAAAAGGTATGGTGAGGAGGTTATCCTCAGGATGCCTGGAAGCTGTTTATCACCAGGTCGAAGTTAGTCTGCTGGGAATCGTAGGCTTCGGTTCGGGCACTGCACAGTATCACGTAGATGGTGCTGCCCTTCTGCAGCCACACTGCCCGGTACTTCTTGGCCACCCCTTCTTCCGAGGAGGTGTACACGTTTTCATAGACCGTAGCCCCGTTCAAGGTGAGCTGGGCCTCGGAAACCTTGGTTTTTCCTGTGTTGTTAAAGAAGTTGGCGTAGTTCTGGTCGTAAGCATATTTAAGTCCAGAAGATGCCGTGGCATTGGCTTTCTGGATTACCACCGAGGTGGTGGGGTTTCCGTTAACCACGGTATTGGGGTCTCCCACTGCTACCACACCATTGGGCGAGTTTAGAGTAGCTACTCCCCAGGAGTGGGGATACTGAAACGAAACACCGTTGGCCGAGTAACTGTTGGTCTGGTTATTTTTATCCTCATTGGTAACACACCCGGAAACCGCGACCACCAGGAGGATAACTGCAGCAGCCACTATGGGGATGATTTTATTCATAAAACAAACACCTATTATCCTTTATTTATTAAATTGTGAATTTCATTTTCAATTAAAATCAACATATTTTTACATTTCTTGGTTGTAGATTCCAATAAATTCAATTATTCTATATGTTTTTTCTAAATGTTTTCTACCATCAACTAATCCAGTTTGGGGTTGAAAAAAGGGAAGCATGACTTCCCTTATTTAAAATAACAATACTTCAACCTTAGATTTCAAGTTGGTTGATTTTAAGTTTTGGGCTCAGTTTCCGTGTTAGTTGCGGTATTGGTTGGGGTATTAGTTTGAGGCTGATTATTGGTTTGTGTATTCTGAGTACTGGTAGGTGTAGTGGTGGCTACTTGGGTGTTGGTGGTGGTCTTGGTAGTGGTGTTCAGCTTGGTAGTGGTGGCAGTGGTGTTGTTGGCCACTTCTGGTGGTAGAAATGCACTGGCATTAACCGCCATAGATATCTGTGGGTTTTCACTGGGTTTGGATATGAACATGGATCCCATGGAGGTCCCTACAACAAAAGCCAGAATAATAAAGGCTAATAAACCTATCTTGGCCTTTTTACCGAAGCGTTCTTTGCCAGGTAAATTTCGGGCCTTGACTGATTCTGGTTTGGTAATGAATTTTTTAAGCATTTCCTGCTTTTCGGCTTCATCGGCCAGTTTTTTCTTTTCTTCTTCCTGGGCTGACCAGTCATCCAAGGTTTTCTCGGGAACTGCTCCGCCCTGTTGCATTCTGCGGACTCTTTCCACCGCGGTGAAAGTTTCCAGTTCCTGGCCTATGTCCCTTTTACGGGCAAAATATTCTTTCTTATCAATATTTCCTTTACTGTAATCTAATTCAAGCTCTTCTAACTCTCTATCAAGCTTTTTTTTACTGTTAACTATGTTAATCATCTCCTTCCTGAGGATATGATCCTAAAATCTTTATGTATCCTACCTTTGATCGTACCCTATTTATAACCTTCATGATTTTTAAATCCTTATGGTGGCCCTCCATATCCACAAAGAAGATGTAGCTTCCCAGTTTTTCCTTGGATGGCCGGGACTCGATCTTGGTCAGGTTTATGTCTTCACCGGCAAATTCTCCCAGTATCTCATACAGGCCCCCGGGACGGTCCCGGGAAAGGCACAGAATCACTGATGTTTTATCCTTCCCAGTGGGGGCATGGTCCTCCTGGTCTATGACCACGAAGCGGGTCATGTTATTTTCATGGTCCTGTATATCCTCTGCTGCTATTTTAAGACCATATAGCTGGGCTGCCCGCCGGGTTCCAATGGCCCCGGCCCCTTTATTATCCTTTATCATCCCGGCAGCCGCGGCAGTGCTCCGGGTAGCCTGGGTTCGCACTCCCATCTTTTCCAAAAACAGACGACACTGCGATAATGGTTGGTAATGAGAATAAACCACTTCTATATCTTCTAATTCTGCATCTGGATTGATGAGGAGGTTGTGACTTATGGGGAGTATTATTTCCCCTTTGATCTTGAGGAGGTACTGGTGGGCCAACAGATCCAGGGTGACTCCCACCGAGCCTTCGATGGAGTTTTCTATGGGTACCACTCCCTGGTCCACTTCACCACTGTGCACTGCTTCAAACACTTCGGGTATGGTGGAGTAGGGTACCAGTTCACCCTCCCGTTGGGATGCTGCTTCCTCAGTGAAGGTTCCTGCCGGTCCAAAGTATCCTATTTTCATGTTTTTTCTACCTGTTTCCCATTACCATCAATCTAATTTGATGTTGAACTGTGGTCTTGTTGAGTTTGATATTAATGATCTTAGTAAATGTGATATTAAAATGATCTTACTAAGTGTGATATTAAATGATCTTTGTGAGTTGAATATGAACTGATCTTAAATGAGTTTGAACATGAACTGATCTTATTAGGTCTGATATTAAAAATTAGGGGGTATTGGTTATAAAATTTAGTGGGTGCCTAAAAAATTTGTAGCTTTACCCCGGGCATTCTGGTCTAAGTTAGTACAATCCACCCTCCAAATAGTTGTGGACCCGGTCGTTGGTGGACTGGTGTATCCTCCGGATAACTGCCTTTCCATCCTTTATTTCCACCAGGGAGGCCATTACTTTGAGGTCGCGCAGGTGGCGGATGAACTCTTCGGCCTCTTCCTGGCTGTCCACCTCTATCAAGAGGTCCTCGGCTGCCACTTCTCCCCCCTCCACCTTTCCTATGGTTTCCAGCATGGGGTACAGTATGGATTCACCCATTCGCAGGGCCCTTTCCCGGCGTTCTTGATCTGATTCCCCGGTTTCATAGGACTGGAAACCTTCCCTGATGATCCTGCTGAAGAGGAAGGCTTTGGCCAGGTCGAAGGGGAAAGTAAGGGCGTACTCCAGTTCTGCGGCCTGGGCCTGGGATGAGGTGTACTTTAAGGGTTCCAGTTCCATGTGGGGGTCCTTCATCACCACTCCTTCCCGGTCGTGTTCCCCTAAATCCTTTACTATTTCCATGATTTTTACCGGGGCCTCTTCCACCGGGAATATTCCCAGTAAGCGTACTGGTTCCAGGTGGTAATCTGCCAGTAGTTCCCTCTTAAAGAGCAGGGGCAGGGGGGTGTTGGTGAGTTTTTCCCGGATATCGAATATGCGGAATCCCAGTTTACCCACCTCGGGGTAGTAGTGGGACACGTAGGGGTTCAGGGTGCCCACCATCTCACCGCAGATAACCTTTTGGGGGTGGTCCTGGAAGAAATCATCCAGGTCCAGTAATTGCCGGGCCTTGCGGCTGGTGTAGGGACAGATGTAACCTCCACGGGTGAATGCCACTATTTCCTGGTTAATCAGAGCTATGCGAACATTATAACCGTTCATCTTCTCCTCCACTGCCACTTCCCGGGAGAAGTGCTGTCCCAGAGCGGGTTGGAGCATCAGAGTCCTCCTTATCTTGGGAAACCCACGTATAACTTCTATTCCATCACCGTTCACCACCATGGTACCGGCTTCAATATGTCCCATGCCTTTGCGGAATTGGATGGCTTCCAGACCATATTTATGGTATTTTTTTATTATACCCTTGTGGTAGGCATCCTCCAGCTTAAGGGAAGGTATGTCCAGGAGCTGGGAAACTTCTCCACTGCTTACCAGGGGCGGGATGTTTTTTTCTCTCATGGGTCTATTTTTAATAAAATTAGGGTGTTTGAAGACATTTTCCAGGGAAATATATTGTTAAATAGAATTATACTCGGTAAATTATATTAGGTAAAAAAAGGGTTAAAAAAGGGATTTTATAAAATCCCTGATTTTTAGATGTTCACTGTTGTTTATGAGGGGTTCTTGGGCGTTGCTAAGTTTCAGCGTTCACTATGATTCTTGGTGTTCACCGGTTTATTCGATTGTGCACTATGGATTCCTTGGCGTTCCTGTTTTTACCCAGTTTTTCACCATGGGGTTACCTTTAAACTCCTGTGGATTTTAAAATCCTTCCAGTTCCACGATGAGTTCCAGGAAGTCGGTTTTGGTGAGTATTCCCGTCATTTGATCCTCTTCCACCACCGGCATTCCACTGAAGTTGGCATCCAGCATCATCCGGGCGGCTTGGGATACCGGGGTTTCTTCAGTTAGTGTTTTCACGTTCTGGACCATCACATCCTCTACCAGGAGGTTGCGTATCCTGGCGGGTTTGTACTTGTCCGGAACCACTTTGCGGAAGGACATCATGGCCAGGGCGATGTCTTTGGCCGTTATCATTCCCTGTAGCTGGCCATCTTCCATCACTGGCAGGCGGCCGATTCCCTCGTCAATGATGATTCTCCTGGCGTGCACCAGGCGGTCCTGTGGTCCGATGGTGGTGACGCTGGTTTTCATCCTCTCTTTAACGGTGATCTCGGTGAATGGTCGGCCCTGGCAGGTTTCCAGGAAGTCGCTTTTGGTGATCATCCCCGTGATTTGGCCGGAATCCATTACGGTCAGCCCGCCGATTTTGTTTTCCAGCATGGTTTTAGCGGCACTGGCCAGGGTCTGGTCTTCCTGGGCAATGACTGGTTGGGGGGTCATCACGGTGGAGACATGGAAGTGGGATGGTGCCAGATTACCGTATTTGGATGATCCCAGGCGGAGTGCTATGTCTTTTTCTGTTATTATACCTACCAGTTCTTTTTGATTGTTCTGGTTGGTGTTTATAACGGGTAGCCTGGAAATTTTGTGTTTTTTCATTAATTTCAGTGCATCGTGGATGTTCTGGTCTTTATCTACCACTACAATATCTTTGGCCATTATATCTTTGACATGCATATTGGAACCTCCTGTTGTTTACTGGATTCCACGGATTATATCCGTTTTTGTGATTATTCCCACCAGTTCGTTATCGTTCACTACTGGAATGCCACTGACTTCTTTTTTAGTCATTATGTCAGCTGCACTGGAGGCATCTTCAGTTTGTTCGATTTTTATCAGGTGGTTGGTCATTATATCTCCGGCAGTGACCATGGACACTTCCCGGACGTTTCTTTTCTCCTGACCATCTATTTTGCGTAGGAAAGCTATTTTTTCCACACTGACTCCAGTTTCCGGGTCTTCTACGTTGGCGAAGGATATGTTGGCAGAGGTTATTATGCCCACCGGCTCGTTATCCCGCACTACGATGAGTTTCCCAATTTTTTGGTCTTCCATTGTGCTTATTACGTGGCCTATGCTGTGGTTTTCGTTGACAGTGACCACTTCACTGGTCATGAGGTCGGATACTTTCCATTTACCAGCGAATTTGTCACGGTAGAAGTCCATGAGCTCGGTTTTGGTTACGATACCCAGTATTTCGTCTCCATCCACCACGGGTACAGAGCTTATATCGTTTTTGATCATGATCTCCACGGCATCCCGCACCTCCCTGGTGGGGGTGAGGGTGACAGGATGGGGGGTCATGACCCGGCGGATGCTGATCTTGTCTATGGTCCTCCTTTTCCATTTTGGTCCATTGGACCTCATTTTTCGGGTTAAGTCTTTTTCAGTCAGGATACCCACTAGTTTGTCTTCCTGGTTAACCACTAAAATACGGCTGTAACCGTATTTTAACATCAAGTTCCGGGCGTGGCTTACTTGTTCATTTTCTTCGGCTACAATTACTTCTTCGTTCATTACATCCTCGATTTTCATCATGCAACTCGCCCCTTGAAAAATTTATCCGTGTTAGGAACTCACGGCCCTTAATATATCACTTTCAGTTATGATTCCCTGTAGTTCTCCATTTTGAACTACGGGAAGTCCGCCTATGCCTTTTTCTTCCATGATATCACAGATATCTCCCAGTCTGGCCGTGATGCTGGCAGTGATGACCTGGGATTCCATGATCTCGGTGATGGTGGTGTTGAGTATCTCTTCCCCACTGTTGGTGATCATGTGTTCAAAGGCACTGTTTTTTCCCAGGAATTCCAGTATGTCGGTGGCGGTGACAATTCCCACGATCTTATCATCCTCGGGGTGGGGGGTCTTACGTTCTTCACCAACCACGGGTATCCGGCGCAGTTTGTTGCGGACCATTATCTTGGATGCTCCTTCGATACGGGTTCCGGGGGTGGTGGTGATTACCCGGTTGTGCATGTAGTCTTCCACCTTCTCATCAGTGAGTACTCCGGCCATCAGGAGGACGAAGTCTCTTTCAGAGACTATTCCTGCTATTTTATGCTGGGCATCCACTATGGGTAGGGCACCCACTCCTTTACTGATCATTTTAGT
>NZ_CP022706.1:1770000-1817500 GCF_003491305.1 Methanobacterium sp. BAmetb5 | reverse complement strand
AAATAGAATGTAGATCTGGAGTTTTAAGTTCAGATATTTTTTGGTAAAGGGAATCTACGTCTATTTCCTCACCATAACCAGGGTCACGGCTTAAGGAGGTGTCACAGTAGTTGCAGTTGAGGTTACATCCGGTGAACCTTACAAAGACCTGTCTGCGGCCTATCAGTTTCCCTTCGCCCTGTATACTTGAAAAAACTTCGGAAATTCTGCTTTTTATTTTTAATCCCCCATTACTCTGCAGTTTTGGTAAAAAAAGCTCCCTGGCCTATTCCCTCATTTACACACACCGAAACACTTTCAATATCTCCCTCTTCTTTAAGTGCCTGGAACAATCTAGTGGCCAGGTACTCGGAGAGTTCTTCAGCAGAGGTGGAAGGCAGGGGAAGGAGACAGCAGTCTTCCCGGGGGATTTTATATTCTTTAGGACCTATGGAAAATTCTACCGGATTTTTACTCTTAAAATCCAGTTCTTTACTGTTTTCTGGTATGAGTAGTTTGTGATCCAGTTCTTTGCACATTTTCCGAACTATTCCCTTGACTGTTTTAAAGTCGGCCACGAATCCGAACTCCCCGCAGCGTTCCCCTTCCACGGTGACGTCCACATGGTAGGAATGGCCATGTATTCCCCCGCAGGACTCGTGGCAGGGGATCATGTGGGCCGAGGCGAATCTTAAGTTAGCGTGTATTCCATTGATAACTATTTTCATTTAAAAACCTTCTAAATCTGTTATTTTCCTTATATTAGTTGTTACTTCATTATATTAGTGTGAATTATTCCTTAAGTGAATTTTATAACCAGAACCTGCCTTTTTAACCAAATATAGCGGATTAAAAAACTCGAGTTTTGGATATGTCCTCTTCTATATCGGCTATTTCCCTTGCATACTTATTTGATATATTTTCTGATAGCTCCCGGACATCTTCAAAGGTTAATGCCGTTGAGCATTCCTTTAAACCCACTGTTTCCACATCATCCGGTGTTCCCTGGCTGGTCAGGTTCAGGGCAAAGTGTATCTTCATACTGCTCACCGAACAGGTGGCAATGGATACACTGAGCTTCCCCTGGCCAACATAGAGGTCATCACCCTCACGACGGGCTTTGATACCTATTTCTTCCAGTAAATCTTTAACCATCATGACCAGGAGTCTTTGGCGGTGGTAACACATCCGGATATCTGCGGGTTGCACATCAAAGTGCTCGATTATAAAGTGAACCATTTCCGAGGAGGTGATCTCCAGCCCCACATCCTCGTAGTCAATTAACTCCTGGGAGTGGATGTCCATGGGGCCGATCCAGGTCACGATACTGGAACCCTTTATTCCCAACTCCTGAAATGCCCACATAGGCTGTATTTGACTTCCATCATAGAGCAGTCCGGCTTTGAGTGTTTTTTGTTTCATGAAAATCAGGTCTATCTTTAGGTGAATTCTATTATTCTCCAGAGTGGATATAATTTGTGGACCCATAATCTATGTTGGGGGAACCCCTTACTGTTGGGGGATCACCTTACCGGTTAGGGGATCACTACCATATTGGCCCTCACCTACCTCGGGTGACATCCTTCCTAAGATTTACTCTGTTTCCAGTTCACGGTAACCAGTTACCGGGTCGAACACCCGCCGGAAAACCAGGTCACAGGGGGCAATGCAGATCTCTGCGGTGGTGTGTATCAGACAGCCAGTTTTAAGGTGTCCTCCCGTAACCACCCCCTCTTTATCCGCCACTGCCAGGTGGATGTGAACCCCGTTGGTGGCCAGGGTTCCCGTGGCCGAAACTATCTCCAGGGGCCCCTTGACAACCTTTTCCCTTCCATCAGCCATTCTCAAAACTGCATCTTGAAGGCTGCCCACCATACACAGAATTATACCTGATTTTAAGTCTTCAACATCCCTTATATCTTCCAGAGCTTTCTTTAAGTCCTGTTCTGGTTCCAATCTTCGGACTATCATATTTAATAATAGGTCACCGCATTAAATTAATTCATGCGAGCCAGAGTCCGAGACTTTATCTACACCAAGGATGATCTTTTCTTGGCCACCACTACCTATCTACACCCCCATGACCGAATACAATCATTTCTGCGTTATATTCCAGATCCTAAGGGGGAAAGATCCCTCAATGGCTCCCGGTATACCAAGGTAGACTCCCAGCAGGCTTACACTTTTTTAGAGAGGAATTATCCTGATTACCTTTTTGACTGCCAGGTTACCCGGGTTAAAATGATGGGTGCACCCCGTGATAGGGTGGAAAAAATCTTAAGCCCAGTGGATCGTCTCCAGGAAATAGTTGAACTTTCTTCACCCGATGAACTGCTCCTTAAAGTCGTTAAGGTAGCCGAAACCTTCATGGATGAGGCGGGAATCAAGCTGAAACACCTGGGTATTTCTGGATCCATACTACCCCAGCTCTACGATCCCCGGGTTTCTGATATTGACTTCGTTGTTTACGGCCTCAAAAATCACCGGAAGGCCATGGAAACATTCGAATCAATGAAGAATGACCCTAAAAGTCCATTAAAAGCTATTGAGGACGGTTATTGGGCTAAGCTTTATGCGAAGAGGATTAAGGATGGTACACTTAGTTATGATGAGTTTTGCTGGTACGAGAACCGTAAAAATAACCGAGGAGTAGTGGATGGGACACTGTTCGACATATTAGCCACCAGAGAATGGAATGAGATCAAAGGGACCTATGGTAATGAGACCTACCAACCCTGCGGAACCATAGCCATTGAGGGCACTGTTTCTGATGCCCTGGCTGCCTTTGATAACCCGGCAGTTTACCAGCTGGAAGACGTCCAGATACTGGAAGGCCCTGATGTCCCTCTACGAGAAGTGGCCTCCTACACCCACACCTACTCTGGCCAAGCCAGAGAAGGGGAGAGGATCCTTGCCCGGGGAAAACTGGAGAAGGTCATGGGTAAAAAAACCCATTATCGCCTAATTGTAGGGACCACCAGAGAATCATTGGGAGAATATGTCAAATTAAAGGACTTGAAAATAGTTTAAACCGGAATTAAATCATTTGAAAGTGTGATTCAGATGGAATTTAAAATTACGGGAATAAAAGTTAAATTAGAGGATCTAAAATAAATTAATTAAGTAAAAGCATTAATTGGGATTTAAGGAAAATAAATGCAGCAGGAAGTATTTTTAATGAAAGAAACAGTTAATATTGGACTTATAGGTTTTGGGACCATTGGGAGTGGCGTGGTAGCTACTTTAAACCAGAACCTCCCATTATTAGAAAATAAGGTTAACAAAAAGGTCAATCTCAAAAGGATAGTGGACCTGGACATAACCACTGACCGTGGTGTGGAGGTCCAGCCCGGAGTGCTCTCCACCAGTGTGGATGATATCCTGGAAGATGAGGAGATCGACATTGTTATTGAGCTGGTGGGAGGATACCAACCGGCACTGAGTTTTATTCTGAAGGCCATGAAAAATGGTAAACACGTGGTAACCGCCAACAAGGCCCTTTTAGCCAAGCACTGGGACGAAATAATCACCAGCGCCCAGGAAAACGAGGTAAGAGTATCATTTGAGGCTAGTGTTGGTGGAGGCATACCATTACTGGCACCAGTCAACGATGGGCTGGCGGCCAACAACATTGAAACCATTTACGGGATCATCAATGGAACTGCCAATTACATACTCACTAAAATGGCCGCTGAAGGTCTTGACTTTGATACTGTGCTTAAGGAAGCTCAGGAGATGGGTTACGCAGAAGCAGACCCCACCTTTGATATTGAAGGACATGATACTGCTCAAAAACTCATTATACTAAGCATACTTGGCTTCGGAGTTTACGTTGAACAGGAAAAGTTCCATGTAGAAGGCATTACCCGGATAACTCCAGATGATATTCAGTTCGCCCAGGATGAGCTGGGAAGCGTGGTTAAACTACTGGCCATCGCCAAAATAGAGGACGGTGAACTGGAAATAAGGGTGCACCCCACCCTGGTCCCGGAAACCCACCTACTGGCATCGGTTAACGATGTGTTCAACGCCGTGTACCTGGAAGGTGATGTGGTGGGCCCAGTACTCATGTACGGAGCCGGAGCCGGTATGATGCCCACCGCCAGTGCCGTGGTGGCCGATTGCCTGGACATAATCCAGGATATGGAAAAACCAGTGGCCTATGGACCCCGGGAGACCCGGGTGGAACAGGTTAAGGATATCTCTGATGTGCAGTCCAAGTACTACCTGCGAATAACTGCCCTAGACCAGCCCGGAGTTTTACATTCCATATCCGGAGTTTTAAGTGACCTGGACATTAGTATTGAATCTGTGAGTCAGAAAAAGGCTGCGGAGGGCGAGGCCGTGCCTATATTCATGGTGACCCATCAGGCCCTGGAGAAAAATGTGCAGGAAGCCATAAAACTCATTGACCAGATGGATTTGGTGAAGGCCAATACCAACCTCATCCGCTTACTGGAATAAACAAAAAAACCATTACAAACTTAAAAACCATAATTTTTTTTCATGGTTTTTAACTTTTTTATTCTATTTTTTTAAAATCTTAAATTAAAATAATAATAAAAAAAAGGGTAGGAGATAGATTATTAGGAAAATGATTCTTGGACCTTGATCAGGACTTGATCATGGTCAATATCATCTTGTACCTTTCCACGGCGTGGAGGGCATGGGGTTCATTGGCGGGCATGATGATCATGTCCCCTCTTTCCAGCTGGTGTTTCGTGCCGGAGATGGTTATTTCTGCCTTTCCATCAATGACCTGGACCATGGCATCGAAGGGAGCAGAGTGTTCACTTAAACCTTCCCCTTTATCAAAGGCGAATATGGTCACAGTTCCTGTTTCCTTACGGATTATCTCCCTGCTTACAACGGCTCCTTCCTGGTAATCCAGCAGATCTTCCACATTTATAACCACAGACTTCAGTTCTTCTGTCATTTTTGCACCTACCATTGTTATTATTTTAAATCACTATAAATTTCACAATTTAACTAAGGTCACAATTTCAATAATTCTACCATAATTTCAACAAAAAAGTACTCCTTAGCCCAGTTCCATGAATTCAATTAAATGCTGCAGGTAACCCACGAAGTTAAAGAGTGAATCCACGTAATCCCGGGCATCCTCTACATCGTTAACATCGTAATCCTTCTTGGTGATCACATCCTCGAATCTGGACCATATATCTTCTTTGATGGAGTCTAACATGAAGTTCATGAGAGTATCCAGGTTTTCCGTGTTGATGGCCTGTTTAGTCATGATGATAACTGGTTCTTCATTGATCTGGGAAGGTCGGAGTCCAGTGTAGGCTTTTCCCCTGCCTTTTAGATTCAGGCGGACCGCAGTTTCAAAGAACCAGTAGTCAGCCAGTTCTGCCGCATCTCCCGATAACTCCCTCACCAGGCAGGTTCGGTCGAAAGCATCCTTCAGTTCATCTTCATATTTCTCCCGTACGTAGGGGAGTACGTAATTAACATTCTCCATTTCCAGGGCTTCCTCGGCCGCTTTGACCACCAGACTATCCATATTCTCACAGCGAAGTGTCATCATCTCACCCTCAGATATTTAATAATTCTGGAATTTATGGCAGGATAATATTTGTTGGTAAATAGTAATTAAATGATCCACCGCCGTGATTTACCGGAATTAATATAATTTATAAATCACGTGGGAACATAGTATAACCGGTGATACCATGGATAAAAAAACTGAGGAACTCCTTAAAAAATGTGAAGATGTGGAAGATACCAGTATTATGGGCACCTGCAAAGGCTTATTGAAAATGATGGCCGAAAAAGATGTGGTTGTTGAGGATAAAGAGGGACAAACCTATCTGGACATGGCTGAAAACCTCAAACCAAGTGATGTTTCACAGGTCCTGCAGTTAGCACTGAAAGTCAGGGAAAGTGGCGATATCACTGACGTTGAACTTAAAAACGAAGCAAGTAGGCTTATTCGGGCCATAGAAATGAGTTAAACGAAAGTATAACTGCAAAATAAACTCGAAAGTTCAAATTCATTCATTTTTCAAAAAATAGTGGAGATCTCTATTAGAGATCTTTAAAATATTTTTTTCTTAATCCCCTTATTCAAAAACCTATCTTAAAACTTATTCTGACCCAGTTTTTTAATGTCAAACAGGGCAGTATCCGCCACGGCCATTACTGCCATAACCCCCGCCTGTATGGGGTCGGTGACCACTAGGTCTGCCTTTTCCGTCACACTGCCCGGCATGTTTAGGCTGATAACAATGACCTCGTGATCCTTTTTTATCTCTTCAATGGCCTGGGTTATTTTACCCCCCATTAAAGATCCGGCCAGGACCAGTGCACCAACTCGGGGCAGCCTTCCCACGGCAGAAACTGCCTCAGAAAGGTCTTCTTCTCCCACCAGGGGGATGGTGTCCACACTGATGTGTTCTCCCCGGATGTTGTGGCGGTCAGCTTCGGTTATGGCTCCCTGGGCAACCATAGCCACCTGTGCTCCTCCACCGGTGATGATTATCCGTTTACCAAAGACATCCTGGAGTGTGGGGCATTCTTCAACACTATTCACCGCTTCCAGCTTCCCAATATTCTCTATTAGCTTTTCCACATTTTCCACGGCCTCTAGTTCCATGTACAGGGAGGCATGGCATTTGTCTTCAATGAACATGTGGGTGTAGGTGATGTTGATCTGGCACTGGGCAGTTAGTTCGGTTATGTCCCGCAGTACTCCGGGCTGGTTAACAGCTTTGATATTTATGGCAATTTCGCCCATTTTACTTGGATCTCCTTATGAATTCTCTAGTTCTAGTTTGGCTTACTTTCTAAATTAAACTATCGATCATGGTGTTAAGTGGTAATTTACAATTTCTGACAGAGAGGGCAGATATAGGAAGATGTGCTCCCGGTTTTGATCTTTTCAATGGTGCCCCCGCATTCGGGACAGGGTTCACCTTCTTTATAGGCCACCAGGAAATGTTCGGTACCGAATCCATTGTTTTCGCCATAGAAATCCTTTTCATAGGCCAGCCCACCTAATTCAACGGCTTCTTTAAGGTTTTCCTGGATTATGTGGTGTAAATCGTCAATTTTAACTGATTCAATGGTATTGGCCACCTTCTGCGGGTGTAGTTTTGCCCGGAACAGTATATCATGAATGTAAACGTTCCCTATTCCTCCAATTTTCTTCTGGTTCAAGATGAGGTTCTTGATCTGGGAACGGGCCTGGCAAAGCTTCTTTAAGTATTCAGGGGTGAATTCCGGGTCCAGGGGAGTGATGGCAATATCTTTAGTGGCCTTATGTTGAGGTAATTCCTCATCCGGCAGGAGTTCGGCCCTTCCAATCCACCAGAATTTGGAGGTGAAGTAGGAACCATCGGTGAACTGGAAGAGGCATTGGTATTCTTCAGGTATCTCCTGCCCCTCTTTGTGGTAGAGCACGTCAGCACCCATGCCCAAGTTCAGCAGTAGATGATAATCATCAGACAGCTGGATGAAAATCCATTTACCCTTATTGTAAACTTTTAATACCTTTTTACCCCTTACTGTCTCCAGGAATTCTCCGGGAGATAGGTTTAATGATTTCTCCTGGCGGAGCTCTCCACCGACAAATTCCTTTAACTGCAGTTGTTCATCCATTTGTTTGCTTAAGATCAAAAGTTCTGGTAATTCTGCCATTCACTTGTCCCCATAGAAAAACTATAACTTTACAATATTGGATTTAACTTAATTATTAAATTACAGTGGTCAAACACCTCTTTGGCCGTGTTTATACCATTGATAGCTGCCGGGAACCCGGCGTACCCCACCGCAATTTCCTTCTCCAGGAGACTGGTTCCGGTTCTACTGTAGAGTCTTCCAAGGAAAATTCAATGATATATATGGCCAGATCAGGAGTTATATCCTTTAAACTTTCCACCACTGCTTCTCCAGCTTCACCATCAATTTCTTTAAGTTTTTCCCAGCCTCTACTGTACCGGTCCACTTTATCACCACTCCCCAATCATTACATCTTACGAACACATTCAAAATCCTGATTTTTTACCAGTTATTTCTTCTATTTCTACTTTTATAATTATAACACTACTCAGGGATTTATCCGAGTATTGGAAGGTTTTTTCAGGGCGGGATGAAGTTCCCGGGGAGTATTTGTTCATGATCACATCCAGTGCTTCTTTTTTATCGGCAGTATCATGGAGGAAATAGGCTTTACCCGAACCAATCACGCTCAGGTATCTCATTCCCCAATCACAGGGGATTTTGGAGGTAACCAGCCCGGTTTCAATATCCGCCTGGAAACAGAGATTATTATTCTTCCTTAAAATATCAATTTTCCGGCCATGAGTGGCTGAGTGGAGATATAAAGTCGGGTCCTGGTAACCGAAGTTCATGGGCACTATGTAGGGCTTTCCATCATCACATAAAGCTACCCGACATACTTCAGATTGGTTTAATATTTCCTGGATTAACTCCGGGTCTTTGATCTCTTTATCACTTTTTCTCATGCTAATCTCTCTAAGAGCGTGTGCAGCCATTAAAATGTTGACTGGCCGTTAAAATCTTTTGCTATACTGTAATTCTTTGAATTTTATGATGTATTCTGTTCCCGGGCTCCGGTTGATGGTTAATTCTCCATTTAACTGTTTGACCAAATTTAAAACCAGTTGGAGGCCCAGTGTTTCTGTGTGTTCCAGGTCTATTTCCCGGGGCAGACCAATCCCATCATCCTTGATGGTGAGTTGCAGCTCATCCTGACCCTTGAATTGGATCTTTATGGTCCCTTTACTGTCTGGAAACGCGTATTTCACACTGTTGGTTACCAGTTCGTTGATTATCAGGCCACAGGGGATGGAGGTTTCCATGCCCAGTTCAATGTTATCAATATCCATTTCCAGTTCAATGCTCCCGGCCTTAACACCGTAGGTGTATAGGATATCATAGGCCAGCTTTTGAATGTAATCTTTGAACCGGATCCGGGCCAGGTCCGGTGACTGGTACAGTTTTTCGTGGATCATGGCCATGGTCTTCACCCGTCCCTGGCTTTCAATCAGGACATCACTGGCTTCTTCCTCATGTACATGTTGAAGCTGAAGGTTCAGAAGGCTGGAGATGATCTGCATGTTGTTTTTAACCCGGTGATGGATTTCCTTTAAAAGAACTTCTTTTTCTGCCAGGGAATCCCGGATTGCAGCTTCGGAATACATCTTTGCAATTACTGTCCCGGTTTCCATACCTATGGTCTCCAGGATATCCATTTCCAGGCTACTTATACTGTTTTTTTCCCGGCTGACCACGTGTATGGATCCGATCACCTTTTGAGCCGAAAAGAAGGGAACTACAGCCACTGCTTTAAAGCCAAATTCCTTCAAAACTGGCCTAACCTTAAGATAATTGTAAAAAGCCTTTCCCTCCAGGTAAATTGAAGAATAGGGTTCTTTAGCCACCTCCAATTTCTCTACTTTTTCTATGAATTCCTCGGGAAGATTTTCATAATACTCCAATTCTGCAAATTCCTTATTTTCATCCAGCAAATAGATACTGCCACTTTCAAAGCCCAATAAATATAGTGTTGAATTTAAAACACCTTTAAATAGATCATGGATGTTTTGGGCGTTGTTGGCAATGTTAACAATCTTGTTCAATATGATAAGCTTTTGTAAATGGTCCTGGGTCATTTCCTCGGCTATTTTCTGGCGGGAAATATCTCGGATAATGGTGCACATGAAAAATTTTCCCCCGGATTTAAAGGGGAAGTTAAGGGCCTCAACAAATATTTCATGGCCATCTGGCCGTTGAAAAGAGTATTCCAATTTTTTTAAGTAAGGGGGCAGTTCTTGATTCTGGTAGATCCGGTCTATATCCTCCTTTAAATGGGAAGCCCGCTGGTCGCTAAAGGTGGAAGGTAAAGATTGGAGGATTATGGTGGATACATATTTCCCGTGCACTTCATTCTCAGCCAGGCCAGTTATTTCCTCCATACTACTGTTCCATTCAATGATCCTTCCTTCTTCATTGGAAAGTACCACTCCGTTGTAGGATTGTTCAACTACATTCCGGTATTTTTCCTCACTTTCTGTCACTGCTTTTTCCGCTTGTTTTAACCGGGTTATATCCACTACCATGCCTTCATAATATTTACTATGGTCTTTTCCACCTTTAACTGCCTTGGCATTGACCAGCGCCCAGGCCTGAGTTCCATCTAGCTGGAAAAATTCCACTTCAAAATCTTTAACTTCCCCCTCAGTTTCCAGGCGCCTTTTAAATTCATCCCGATCCTCAGGATGGGCGTATAGATCGTTTTGAATATCCTGAACATTTTCTATCAGTTCTTCCGGAGAATCGAAGCCAAATACCCGAGCAAAGGCAGGATTAGCATTAATGATCTTACCATCCGGGGTGGTCTGGTAAATTCCCTCTGTAGCATTTTCAAATATATCCCGGTACTTCTGTTCACTCTTCACCAGGGCTATTTTTGATTTTTCAATTTCAGTTACATCCTGAATTATCCCAAATGCCACTACTGACTTGGTATTTGTATCAAATAATACCTGAATCGACTGTTTTAAATGCCTAATCTCACCATCCGGCCTTAATATGCGGAATTCGTACTCACATTTACCACCCCTGCGGAATAACTCCTCCCTCTTTTGAATACACTGCTCCCGGTCATCAGGGTGGATCTGGGCATCGATATTTTCAAAGGTGGGCTGGAATGTTTCATCCACACCCAATATCCTGTAAATTTCTTCAGAACAGTTTAAAACTCCAGTTGCCATATCCCAATCCCAGCTACCCATATGACCCAGTTCTTGAGCCTTTTTAAGGTGCAGAGAATTTTTTATCAATTCTCGTTCATAGGATTTGCGTTCTGTTATTTCCTGAAAGAAAACTGCCAGCTTCTGCACTTCCCCCTCTTCCACTAGGGGGAATATACGGTGGTGGAAGTATTTTTCGTCCCGTTCATCTTCAAATTCCACTACTTCCCTGGTTTTGATGGCTTCTTTCAGGTGTTCCCATCGATTCTGGAATATATTCTCCGGCAGGAATAGACTTAAAGGCTTACCTATCAGTTCATCCGGGGTAACGTTGAACCGGCGTGAAGTTGCATCGTTTGCCTTTAATATCACCCCCGAAGGATCAATTAAAAACATGTCATTGGAAGCTTCTATAAGGGCATTAGTGAACTCAGTACTGGTTTTTAATTTCTTTTCCATTCTATCTTTGTAAAGAACCAGTTCTATGACATATTTCAGTTCAGTAACATCGTAAGGTTTTATTATGTAACCGTATGGTTCAGTTAATTTGACTTTTTCAAGGTTAGACTCTTCAGACTGTGTCGTTAAAAAAATAACTGGTATGCCTAGATCTTTGATCATAGCAACCACATCAATGCCACTGATATCATCTTTTAGCCTAATATCCATTAGAATAAGATCCGGCTGGAGCTCGGAAATCTTTTCCACAGCTTCTCTCCCTCTAGAAGCTATGTAAACAACATCATAACCCATTTTTTCCAGTGTATGCTTAGTATCTGTGGCCTCTACACTCTCATCTTCCACCAGGAGAATTTTATCAGTCAATATTCCAACCTCAAAATTGGTTTTGTTGGTACCAACATATAATTTTTTTATTTTAATTTGATAAGTGGGAATGCCGCCATGATAGTATGATAATCGGTGCCACCAACTTGCCCTGCACTACACTGTTCTTAAAGGAAACGGAGGGGGTACTTTAAAGATATATAAACCAAGTTAGCCTTCACCCTCATATTTATTTCCACCGCCATGGTGATAACTACTTATTTTTTGTTCAGAAAATAAACAATAAATAAAGTATACCCAATAGGAGGGATTGTATGGGACATAAACAGGTAGAGCTTAAAGTTGATGATGATTTTTATATCCTGGTAGATGAAGGAATAGGGGATATTATTAAAAACTTCTTTCACTGGGAAATTGAAACCTGTAATTCATGTATTGATTATAAAGGGTCAGTGTGGATTGAATTTTGCGCATATGAAGATTGGGAGCAATTTCTACAGCTAGCACTCCGTAATAAAATCAATGCATCCGGTAAAAACCCTGAAAAAGAAACACTGTGGGATTTCCTTCAGGAAAAGTCCAGGGTAAATCTGGTTTTTGATGAAGAATTAATAGACGACCCCAACAGTGAAGAAGGAACAGTTGGAACCGGGGTTCTAATAATATGTGTTGGTTTAAAATTCCCTAAAGAATTAATGGGTGAGTTTAGAGAATTATTCTTTGAAGTTTTCCCCCCAGAATAATTTATTTTTTTTACTTCTTTAAAAAAAGGCAAAACAATAGATATAATTCTGGAAAAGAAGAATTTCGCTGGATAAACTTGTACTTTAAGTTTTTAAGAAGGATTACGTTTTTTATTTTCTGACATTTTTAGAATCTAGTTACGAACGAACGTTAGTTTTATATACCATGAAGACAACCTTAATAGTATGAGACTAACGAACGTTATTCTACCAACTGGTTAACTTAACCATAATTTTATATATTAAAAAAGAAATAATAAAACTATGAAACCGGATCCAGTTGAGAAATGGTTTGTAAAAGGAGATTATCCCGAATCTACAGAATCTTTATACCGTTTAGGTCTCAAACATTATTGTGAATTAATTGGTAAGACCCCAGAAGAATTAAAAGAAGAAGCTGTGTATGAAGAGAATCAAATCCCACGAATGGCAGATAGAAATATTGATTTTTACTTACCACAATTTAGAAAACATCTTAAAGATAGTGGTAAAGCCCCACAAACTATTAAAGTATATTTGAGCGCTGCTAAATCATTTTACAAATACAATGGAATTCAAGTTCCAGATGTAACTACTAAAGGTAATGACCTCTGTTTAGAGAAAAATGAAGGAAGGTTACTAAAACGAGAAGAAATCCAAAAAATGATTGAAATTTCCCCTATACGTGACAAAACAATAATATACTTAATGGCACTCACCGGGATGTCCCAAGCCGAAATGAGGAATTTAACAATAAGGAAAATTTTGGATGCAACAAGTGTGGCACTTAATGAAAAAATAGATACCGTAGAAGAGTTATTTAAAAATGAAGAAAAACTTAATGATGTTATTTTAAGTTTATTAATTACTAGAAAAAAGGTACATTATAGATATCATACTTTTATTCCCCCAGAAGTATCAAGAAATATCATTTATTATCTAAAAGAAAGGTCTTATGGGCGAAATGAAAAAATCAGAATATCGAACATAAATAAAGAACTTTTCGTTAACCATGATGGTGAACCTCTAACTAAACATAATGTTTCAAGTAATTTTAATAGAATAGGGAAAAAATTAGGGTTTAAAACCAATGAAAAAGGGGCTTATGCATTCTGGCGTAGTCATGGGCTTAGGAAATATTTCATTTCTACAATAATCAATAAAACTGGAGATCATGTTTTGGCTGATTATCTTGTTGGTCACAAAATTGATAGAAATAAACAGGCATATTGGAAAGCAGACCCGGAAGAACTCAAAAAAAGATACTTAGATGTTCTTGAATTTCTTTCGATAGACGAAATTAGTGTAAAAGATTATACCAGTGAAGAGTATACTAAAATCAAGAAAGAAATGAAGGAAATGAAGGAAAAAGACCTTAAAAGGCAGTCAGAACTGAATGAAAAGGATCTTAAAATTCAGAGTTTGGAAGCTACGGTAAATGAACTAACAGGCCGAATGGATGATGTAGAATCTAACATTGAATTAAAATCGGATGAAGATGTAGAAGTAATTAAAAATTTTATAAATAAAGTTGGAAAACGTTTAAAAGAAAATCCAGACGATTTTAATCATATAACCGATGCAGAATGGGATGAACTTAAAAAACAAATAGAAAAATGATTACATAATATCTTACTCTTTTATTATTTTTTATTACATTATGTGATTTCCCCAGTACTATTTTAGGGTACCTTATTCCGTGGCTTTGAAAATCCTCACCCACAAAAGAACCACCTACCCCACTACATCGCTTCGAAGATGTTTCCGTACCTTCTTTCCATTTTAAATCCATCTATCCATGTATGAATAGGTTGATAGTTGCTTTTATTCTTTCTATCCACTCCTTGTGAATTAATAAAAAAATAGGAGTGATTCGATGGATAGATTTGAAATACCACAAGAGAAAAGAGGAACTGAATTGAGTTCGTTTTTGAGTGAAAAACTTGATGAAATAATTGATCAAGCATTCTCTCAAGATATAGATGCAGTAAATGAGTTTATTAGTCTTTGGAGCTCTAACCTGAATCTACATGAATACAGCATCGGGAATGTCATCCTCGCATGGGCGCAGTATCCTCAAGTAAGTATGTTGAGTGGATTTAAGAATTGGCAAAAGCTCGGTAGAACTGTATGCAAAGGTGAAAAAGCTATAAGAATTTTAGCTCCATTAAAAAGGAAAGTGAAGGATAAAGATACAGATGAAGACATGTACATTGTTAAGGGGTTCAAATATGTGAATGTCTTTGATGTAAACCAGACTGAAGGTGAAAACCTTGAATTCGGGCATCCGGACAAGGTTAAAGGTGATATTTCATTTGATAAAATAAAGCAGATAAGCCCATTGCCTGTTGTTGTCAAGTATTCGGCGACGAGCAATGGCAATGTAAATAAAGAACGCATTTTAGTTGCTCCAAAGGATAATGAAGCCGCTATGGTGGCTAGTTTAATACATGAGGTTGCTCACTACAAGCTCCATATCTCAACTGGGATTAAATTAGATAAAGCAGTGAAAGAAATAGAAGCTGAAGCTGTTTCTTATATTGTATCAAAATATCTCGGCATGCAGAACGATAAGTCCAAATATTATATCCGCTCATGGTCCATGGGAACTGAAGAGCTCCGTGGAAGAGGTAAAAAAGTCGTATCCACTGCAGAAGCAATAATAAGGGAGATTGAAAGTCTCTCTTAATCCATTTTTTGAAAATAACATAAAAGGTGATGAAAAATGGATGAAGATATAAGGTTTGGTATTGGTTTAACTGGCCTCATAGTGAGCATTTCTTTTGTTATTGGTGATATTGGTGGCTTAATAGCATCATTAGCATTCTGCAGTATTCCTTGGGCTTATGAAATTAAAGAGAGATTTCATTCCTCACCAATGAGGCTTGAAACTTGCCAATTATGTGGCAATAAATTTAGAATCAGGAATAAAACTATGGAGTGGGAATACAGAACCATTGGACTTTGTCCAATCTGTTTAGATTCTATTTTCCAATATTCAAAAACTGTCCCAGAAAAGCCAGCAAACTAAGCTGGTATTTATTTTTTTAGAGGTGATATAATGTTTTTAGAAGTAATTATAGATCTATTTGGTAATGCAATTGGAATATTTATCCTTGGTTTTTTCGGTTTCATAGTTCTTTTTTATGGTTTAGCTCTTGTAATTTCTGTAGGGGTAGGGTTGATCGTCTTTATTGCGCTAAATCCATTATCATGGATTTTCATAATCGCATTGTTAGCAGGAGGATTTTTAATAATAGCAAAATAACATTATTGCACGGTGAAAAAATGACTACTAACGAAAAGGATAATGAAATACCTGGATTTAGAAATTACGACAAATTTTTAGAAGGATATTCTGTATTCAGTGATTATTATACGGATAGAATGAAAGATATTGTTGGGGGAAAACATAATGAAAATGAATTACCGGATGAAACTAAGGAAAAATTCCTTCCCATAGTTAAAGCCTTAATTAAAGGTGCGGTGGCGCTACAATTTGTAGGAGATCAGGATTTCTACTACAATAATAATGACATGGAAATCCTTATCAAATTCAAAAAAGACTACAAAGAGATGACAAAGGAAGAAATTGCATTTAACTTAATGAAAGATGTAATTTTAATCTTAGAACAAGAAAAAAATCAATTTGAACGGATTGTAGCAACATATGGGGGTTAATAACTATTTATTTTTTTATATGTTGATTTATACGAGCATATATGAGTATATGTACTTTTATAGGCATATTAAACGCATATAACGATTTTTGTGTTTGAGGGTGAGATTAACTATTAACTATAATATAATATAGTGTAATGTGTTTTTGGAAATTGATTTAGAGCCTTTATTTTTCGATTTAAGACCTTAAAAATTCCTGTTTGACTAGCTCATTTTTACCCATCTTAAGATTATTCACATTACTTACAAAAATCAACTTCAATGAGGAGCAATAAGGGCTTTTTTATGAAAATAAATTATTTTAAACAATTTTCATTTTCTTAAGTTTTTTCACATGCGGATAAATGCAGCACCCTTTGCATAAAAAATAAAGTCTTCAATCATTTCACGGTCAATGTTTATATTAGGGTGTCTTCTTTTAATTGCCGCAGGAGTTAGAGATATGTCTTCTTTTAATAGTTTATCAATTGTACGTAAATTATGGGGTGTTATCTCCTTTATAATCTTTGTTATGAAAGGTGTATTGTAACTTTTTTTATTATCTCTTTTATACAACCTGAATTCTTTTGCTATCTCTGCTGATGTTGATCCAGTGTTATAATAATATTCACTAATTGCAACGCCCAAAGCTAGTGGGTAAACACCTCTATAGTCCCTTGAGAAATGAATTCTAGTATTATCTTTATCATATGAAACAATAGTGAATTCTTGTTTAATTTTTTCTGGGATGTCTCCAAAAACATATATAATTGGATTATCTTTTAGGAATGGTCTAGCTCTGTGAATAGCTTGGTATTTTTCACTTTCATCCTGGTTTTGAGCATACTCAGAAAATTTATACCATAATTCTAAATCTATTTCTCCTGCCTCACGTTGTTTTCGGAGTTCTTCATGATACCAATCTTCGTAGTCGCCTTTAAATCTATATGAAACGGGTTTCTTTTCTCTATATCCATCGCCACTATTACAATCCCAATGTTCGTGTTTACCGTAACAATCAACGTATTCATGATAAATACAATTCATTCCATCTTGGATTTTATATATGGGTTTGTAAATTGATTCTTCAGTAAAATCTGTTAGACAAAGCTTATTGTATCCTTTTAATATGCCTGATACTTTTTTTTGGGGTGTTCCTATAATGAAAAGTGCATCAACGTTTTTTAACTTATTTGACCCTCTAAGATTAAAAAAATGCTCAGTTTTACCTAAACCCTCAAATAATGGTTCTAGATCTTGGTATGTGATTATTCCAACATGATGGTATTTGCGTTTAATTTTATTTATAAACGATTTAAGTTCTTTTTCTGTTTTTTTACCATTTTCAGTTAGTTTTTTGTTATTGAAATCCCAAATGCCTGTTTTGTAGTAATAATTGTTTTTATCCATTCTGTAGATAGTTTTGTGTTTGTCTCTGATGTTGCTGTCATATGACCTTGTTAATAAATCAGTGATGGGACCAAGTGGTTGGTTAATGAATGGATCTCTGGGTTTGTTTTTATGCTCAAAATTATACCTAGCAAGTGTCACCTCATAGGCTTTAACATCAAAACTTGCATCAAGCATGATAATTGGTAATTTTTGCCTTGCGAGGTCAAACACAGTATATAATAAGGGCTCATAGTAACAGGAACTATTGCCATAGATAGTGTGATAGTAATAGTACTTAATAAGATTATATGGTCTAAATTTTGCTATTTTCTTAACATCATCCCACTGTTTCCCCCTTATCGCACCATTTAAGGAACTGTACTTTTTACGATTAATTAGTTTGATATTCTCCTGTAAATAATCTAATAAATCAGCACCCCAATCCACCTCTTCTAAAAATTTAACATTCTCATATTTACCCATTGCTTGAATGGATTCGTTTAAAGATTCTTCTTTTAAAGTGTATTCAGTTCCATACTCCATTGCTTCATCAACAAGCAACATATCAAATTTATACTTACCTTCCTTATTCAATACTCTATCGGAGGTTAAAAAATGATAGGGAGCTATAGCTTTTTTGGTATTGAATTGTTTCCAGTAAGGACATGTTCTTCTATCACAACTTTGGATCTGACATATTGTTTTTATAGAAACTCCATACGAGTCCAATTTCTGAACTTGTCCTTTATATTCCTTACATTTTTCAGGGAAACCTTGCCAATATTTAGCTCTTAAAGCAGAATACTCGCCTTTTAAAAGTTTATGTGAACCTGTTACAAGCAAATAACTATTCATCTTCTTCAATAACTCATTTGTATGATGAGTTTTACCTACACCTGGCTGAAAAGACAAAATATCTATCCCTGATGATTCTAACTTGAAATTATGAATGTAATTGCGCACTTCTTCCAAATTATCCCCAAGAATTATTGGATCCTGAAACAATCCATACTTAAACATCTCAGCCAAATTTAACTTTGCTACCATTATTAGCCCTCATCTCAATCTTCAAAACAGCTAACGGTTCTCTCTTACCAATATTTTCAGTACAAATATTAAAATCAGTGATATTGTAACCCTGTTCACCCATCACAGCAGCAACATAGACTGCTTTAGAATTGTTAAATCCTTTAGACAGAATTTCTAAGATCTCACATGGATTATGCTTAATAAAATCTATATATGAACCTGCCTTTTTAGTTCCAATTTTAACTATCATATTCATTCCATTAAAATTAAATGGAAATGTATGTGTAATGCAAAATGAGGGGTTAAGTTAAAAAAAGTTGCACTACACAATACCATTCCACTATTTTAGTTATTCTTTTTAAGAGACTCTACTACACTTTGAATTTTTTTTGTATAATTCAAAGCTTCTTGTTGAGACCTTTTAAAATCAAAAAACATCTCTTTTTCAAATGGAGATAGATCATTGCAATAATACAGCTCTAAGTAAAAATCCTGTTCAATTAAACTCTGTTCTAGTTTATCTGCAATAACCTCGATTAATATTATTTTGTCATTCATATTTTCACCTCCTGTCAATTTCAATTAAATTTCTCAAAGATTTAGGAGTATAACGCTCAATTATCTTCTCTTTATAATTGTAGAGTAACTCAATTCCATCTCTTAGAAGCTGGTTTATACTCACTTCGCCTCCCGTTTCAGAGACTTTATTTTTGATTTCCTCAAGTTTTTCTCTTTCTTTTTTACTTAAACTCAATAATTTGGCTTCTGTATACTTTCTTGTCATTATTTCACGCCCTACACGTTTGTTGTATAGACGTCATATTCGGGTTGTATTAAAGATACCGACATTAGTTAACGTTAAATCCAAAATCAAAAACTAAAAACCCCTATCCATAAAAACTAACAATTCAAAGTATGCCAAAAAGATCGAATGCATCTATCCCACCGACACAATATACGCACACCTCGCACATCTTTCTAAACCTAAATTCATGCATAAAAAAATATGTAAATAAATGAGTAAGCGAGTTAAACCCTTTTTGTATCAATATTTCAGTAGAGTTGGTGTAAACTCCGCTTTGTAAATGATTAAATAGAAAAATTTATTGTTTGTGGTGAAAAACAAGATTTATAGTATTATTGGAAGGTTGTAATCATCATGGCAAAAAACAATGGGGCGAACTTAGGATTCGAAGAGAAACTATGGCAATCCGCAGACAAACTAAGAAACAATATGGACGCTGCAGAGTACAAACACGTGGTTTTAGGTCTTATTTTTTTGAAATATATTTCAGATGCATTCTTAGAAGTTCATGCAGGATTAGAAGCGGATGAATATGCAGATGCTGAAGACAAAGACGAATACATAGCTCTAAACGTTTTTTGGGTGCCACCTGAAGCTCGGTGGGATTACTTACAGGACCATGCCAAACAGCCAGACATTGGTAAACTTATTGATGATGCCATGGATGCAATAGAAAAAGACAACCCCAACCTCAAAGGAGTTTTACCAAAAGACTATGCAAGGGAAGCTCTAGATAAACAAAGCCTAGGTGGAATAATAGATTTAATAGGCACTATAGGACTCGGAGACAAAGAAAGCAAAAGTAAAGACATTCTAGGACGAGTGTATGAATATTTCCTGGGACAATTCGCCAATGCCGAAGGAAAAAAGGGTGGACAATTTTATACTCCACGTAGTATCGTTAAAATCCTGGTAGAAATGATAGAACCCTTTTCTGGACGAATTTACGATCCATGCTGTGGTTCTGGAGGAATGTTTGTACAGAGTGAAAAGTTTGTCGAAGCTCATGAAGGAAAATTAGGAGATATAGCCATCTACGGACAAGAATCTAACCAGACAACTTGGCGATTGTGTAAAATTAACTTGGCTATTAGGGGTATTGACTCCAACATCCAATGGGGCGACACTTTCACTGAAGACAAACACCGAGACCTAAAATCAGATTACATCCTGGCTAATCCACCATTCAACGATAAAGATTGGAAAGCAGACCTATTAGAAAACGATGCAAGATGGAAGTATGGAATCCCACCTAAAAGAAATGCAAACTTCGCATGGGTACAACACTTCATCCACCACTTATCACCCACAGGAATAGCAGGTTTTGTCTTAGCTAATGGTTCAATGTCCGCAGGAGGACAGGAAGGGAAAATACGACAAAAAATCGTTGAAGCAGATCTTGTTGATTGCATGGTGGCTCTACCATCACAATTATTTTACAACACTGGAATACCTGCATGTTTATGGTTCTTAAGCAGAGACAGATCCAATAGCAACTTCCGTAATCGAAAGGGTGAAATACTATTTATTGATGCCAGGAAGATGGGACACATGGCAGACCGTACTCATCGTGAGTTAACAGATGAAGCTGTGCAAGAGATAACTAATGTATATCATAGTTGGCGTGGTGAAGGTGGAGAATACGAAGATGTCCGTGGCTTCTGCAAGTCAGTGAACATAGATGATGTAAAAAAACACGACTACATACTTACACCAGGACGATATGTTGGGTTCGCTGAGGAAGAGGAAGACCCGGAAGAGTTTAAGGAAAAGATGAGAAGACTTACTTCTGAGTTAAAAAAACAGTTCGAGAAGTCTGAGAAGCTGGAGAAAGAGATTAAAGCTAATCTTGGTGGGTTGGGGTATGAATTATAGTTTTGATATCTTACAGAGAAAAGTTATATCTTCTATAAATAAGTTAATGGATTTTGATTCTTGTTTATTAAACGAAAATGCCAATGAACGTTCCATAACTCATAAACTCGCTGAATATTTGCAACAGGAATTTAAAGAGTGGAATGTTGATTGTGAATACAATCGGATGGTGAATGGGGACTCACAAGATCCAAAAAGGATGCGTTTTCCTGTTGAAGATACCAAGTCTGATGATACTGATGCAAAGACTGTTTTTCCTGACATTATAATTCATCAAAGGAACGAGAGAAAAAATTTACTTGTTATTGAAGTAAAAAAGAAGTTCCGAAACAGAATAAATATGGAATTTGACCAGCGAAAACTTAAAACATTCACTTCTGACCAATTTGAGTATTCTTTTGGTTTGCACATTATTTTTTATGTAAAGAGCAATTTTAAAAAACCTCCACTCTATCATTGGTATGAGAATGGAGAATTAATGGAGATTTGAATATAATGCTACCTGAAAAATTCCAAGAAACCGAAATTGGATTGATTCCTGAGGACTGGGAAACAGGAAATATTAATGATGTTTCAACTGTTAAAGGAAGAATAGGGTGGAGAGGATACACAAAAAATGATTTAAGTTTATCAGGACCATTAGTTTTAGGAGCTACCCAAATTTCTAAGAATAATGAGATAGACTTATCTAAACCTGTCTTCATTTCAAGAGAAAAATACGAAGAATCTCCAGAAATTAAATTAAATAAACATGATATTCTGATTGTAAAAGTTGGAAATACTATTGGAAAGGTTGCAATAATAAGGGAAGAAATTGGAGAAGCAACTCTGAATCCAAATTGTGTTGTTTTAAAAAACGTGAAAATTGATAATTATTTCCTATTTTATTTCTTATTAACAAAACAAGCCCAACATTACTTAATAAATGCTAGTGCTGCATCTGCTCAACCAGCAATTAATCAAAAAGACATAAAATTAATGACACTTCCTATTCCTCCGTTGGATCAACAAAAAAAGATTTCCTTTATATTATCTTCATTGGACCAAAAAATCCAACTCAACAACCATATGAACCATACCCTTGAGGAAATCAGCCAAGCGGTATTCAGGTACTGGTTTGTCCACTTTGAATTCCCCGACGAGAACGGACAGCCGTATAAGTCTAGTGGCGGAGATATGGTGGATTCTGAGTTGGGGGAAATTCCAGTAGGTTGGAGTGTCAAAAAGTTAAAAGATACTTGTAATATCACAATGGGCCAATCTCCCAAATCTGAATTCTATAATGAAGAATGTGAAGGTTTACCATTCCACCAGGGAGTTACCAATTTTAGAGAACGATTTCCAAAAGATAAAATTTACTGCACCCTTGAAAATAAAATTGCAGGATATGGGGATATTTTATTCAGCGTAAGAGCCCCTGTAGGCAGAATAAATATTGCTAAGTCAAAAATGGTGATCGGAAGGGGCCTCAGTGCTATCAGACATAAAAAAGACTTTCAATCATTCTTATTATATCAATTAAAGAATATTTTCACCGAGGAAGATTCTATAGGCAGCGGAACTGTATTTAATGCTATTACTCGTAAAGATTTAGACGATTTAAATGTTATTGTGCCTAATGAAGAGCTTGATAAACAGTTCAATGAATTTGTAAGCCCCATGGAGAAACAAATAGAAAATTTGGTCTTAGAAAACGATAATCTAACCAAAATTCGTGACTCTCTCCTTCCTAAGCTCATGTTTGGTAAGATAGTAGTAAATGTTCCTGAGGAGGCCAACGGAAAATGAAAGGGATAAACGAGGATATGGTAGAACAGGAAGCCTTGGAGATCCTCGAAGAACTTGGATACGAAATCCTACACGGCCCAAACATCTCACCTGATGGCCCAAGCCCTATGAGGGAACTCTACAGTGACGTGGTCATAACTGAAAGATTGAGAGATATTATATATCGTTTAAACCCAGATATTCCGCCCACAGCCAAAGAAGAAGCAGTGAAAAAAGTAATCAGGACAGACAGCCCAGACCTGCTCACAAACAATCTAAACTTTCATCAGCTCCTAACCGATGGAATCACCATCGAATACCGCAAAGATGGCAGAATAATACATGATAAAGTTTGGCTTTTTGACTTCCAAACCCCAGAGAATAACGATTTTTTAGCAATTAATCAGTTCACAATCATAGAGAATGATAATAACCGCCGTCCTGATATAATTCTTTTTGTTAATGGCCTACCTTTAGTTGTTATTGAGCTTAAGAATCCTGCAGATGAGAAGGCTACTCTTAGTAAGGCATACCAACAGCTCCAGACCTACCAATCCCAGATCCCCTCTCTATTCCATTTCAATGAAATATTAATGATAAGTGATGGAATGGAAGCTCGTGCAGGTACATTAACCAGTGATTATCAGCGTTTCATGCCATGGAAGACTATCGAAGGAGAAAAAGATGCATTGTTAACTATGTTGGAAATGGAAGTGCTCATTAGAGGTATGTTAAACAAGCAAGTCTTGTTAGATATTCTACGTCATTTTATTGTTTACGATGATGCTGAAGCTACTATAAAGAAAAAACTCGCTGCTTATCATCAGTATCATGCTGTTAATAAGGCTGTAGGAGCCACAATTGAGGCAGCTAGTCTTGAAGGGGATCGAAGATGTGGGGTAGTTTGGCACACTCAGGGTTCAGGTAAGAGTCTTATAATGGCTTTTTATGCTGGTAAATTAGTTTTGGAAATGGATAATCCAACTTTAGTGGTTTTAACCGATAGGAATGATTTAGACGATCAATTATTTGGTACTTTCAAAGCTTCACAGAATGTTTTAAGGCAGGAACCTGTACAAGCAGATAGCAGAGAAAATCTTCAGGAATTATTACAAGTTGCTAGTGGGGGCATTGTATTCACAACCATCCAAAAATTCCTTCCAGAAAAAGGAACTGAATATCCGACACTATCCGAACGGAGGAATATTGTAGTAATAGCTGATGAGGCACACCGTTCACAATACGACTTCATAGATGGATTAGCCAGACACATGAGAGATGCTCTACCAAATGCCTCATTTATTGGTTTTACAGGCACACCTCTTGAACGTGGAGACAAGAACACAGTTGCAGTATTTGGTAACTACATAGACATATATGATATTGAACAGGCTGTTGAAGATGGAGCTACTGTCCGCATCTATTACGAGAACAGACTGGTTAAACTAGACCTGAAAGAAGAGGAAAAACCACATATAGACCCTCAATTTGACTTTATTACTGAAGGCCAGGAAATGGAGAGTCAGGAAAAGCTTAAAAGTAAATGGGCTAGAATGGAAGCTATTGTTGGAAGTGAAACCCGTATCAAACGAGTAGCTAAAGATTTAGTGAACCATTTTGAAGCCAGATTCAAAGCACAAGAAGGCAAAGGTATGGTTGTATGTATGAGCCGCCGCATATGCATAGAATTATACAAAGAAATTATCAAGCTCAGACCTGAATGGCATAACGATGATGACATGCACGGCTTTTTAAAAGTAGTCATGACGGGCAGCGCTACTGATCCCTTGGACTGGCAACCACATATACGCAACAAGCCACGAAGAAAACAATTGGGAGATACTTTCAGGGATCCCAGCTCACCAATAAAGCTAGTAATCGTAAGAGATATGTGGCTCACTGGTTTCGATGTACCCAGCTTACACACCATGTACATAGACAAACCCATGCAGGGACATGGACTTATGCAGACAATAGCTAGGGTAAACAGAGTATATAAGGACAAAGAAGGTGGCCTTATTGTTGATTACCTTGGAATTGCTACCGAACTTAAAAAAGCTTTATCTCAGTACACTGAAGGTGGAGGTCGTGGAGAAATAGCATTCGACCAAGAACAAGCTGTTGCAATAATGATGGAGAAATATGAAATAGTAACTGGATTATTCCATGGATTCTATTACAAAGGATTCTATAAAGCAACTACTGGAGAGAAATTAAAGCTTATGCGCGATGGAGCTGACTTTGTTTTAGTCCAAGAGGATGGTAAAAAACGTTGCTTAAAATATGTGAATGAATTGTCCAAGGCGTTCTCTTTAGCAGTACCACACCCCCAAGCTATGCGAATAAGGGATGATTTAGCTTTTTTTAAAGCTGTAAAAAACTACATAGTCAAGGTCACATCCCCACCCGGAGAACAGGTGGAAGATGTTGATATGGCTATCCAGCAGATCCTATCCACAGCCTTAGTATCAGATGAAGTCTTAGACCTCTTCCAATTAGCCGGACTTAAAAAACCAGACATATCCATACTCTCAGATGAGTTTCTCTTAGAAGTTAAAGACATGGAACATAAAAATACTGCTGCTGAACTACTCAAAAGACTCCTAAACGATGAAATAAAAAGTATTTCTCGTAAAAATGTTATTGAAGCACGTTCGTTCAAGGATATGCTTGAGAAAACCATTCATGACTACCATAAACGCAACATTGATGCCATATCAGTCATCGAAGAGCTTATCGAAATGGCTAAGAAGATGAGGGAAGCACAAAATAGAGGGGACGATTTAGGACTCACAGAATACGAACTCGCCTTTTATGATGCTCTTGGTGTTAATGATAGTGCAGTGAAGGTTTTAGGTGATGATGTACTAAGAGAGATAGCTATGGACTTAGTCAAAGCTATAAAGAGCAATATAACGATTGATTGGACTTTAAGAGAAAGTGTGCAGGCACAAATGAGAGTAGCAGTAAAAAAAATACTGAGACAATACGGATACCCTCCAGACAAAGAAAAACTAGCAGTAAAAACTGTATTGGAACAGGCTAATCGAGTTTGTGAGGAATGGGCAAAAATTTAATTGATGGTAGGGGGTTTAGAATGGAAAATAATGTAATTTTGGCAAAAATTAATTTTTTCATGGATTTATCCGACGAAACAAAAATATGGTTATGTGATTTAGAAAAAAACAATCCATGTTTCAGGAATGAAATTGATTTAGATTATTTTAGTTTTAATAAAGAAAAATGGAAAATAATCTTTGTTAATTCATCTCAGCAGATAATTGATGAGTTTTTTTTAGATTTAGGTTTATCAAAAGAATACCTTCCAAAAATAGAAGTGCAAGATTATTATAGTGGTTCATTTGTTATTAATGCAGATATTATTATTAGTTCCGGCTTAACCCTATTATTTAATTCAATACACGGTTTTTCAGGGGTCCCTCAAATTTATGAAGGTTTGAAGGGATTAAAAACTAAATGGAACGAATCAATAAGAGATATCATTTCTAAAGAGGTGTATCAAGACCTTAAAAATACCTATAATCAAAGACCACCAAGAGTTACTGTTGACACCAAAATCGCAATAGATACAAGACCTTTATTAGATCTAAATGAACGTGACATGCGGTCACAGAGTGCTCAAATAAATGTTGGATTATCTCGACATAGTTTTAAATTGGAAAATTTAAGTGAGGAAACTATCTCCCATTTGAGAGTTGGATTGTTAATCGGATTTTCTAAAGAGAAGTTATGTGAGTTTGAAAATTCTTACCAAAATGGAATAAATAATTTATTTGCTCATAAATCTATTACCATAAATCTATGTGATTTTTTAGATAAAAATGGTAATTCATTTGATTTACCACGAGAACCAGTTTATATAGTCTGTTGGGTTGAAGAAGGTAACGGAATTTACTTTTTCCAGTTTTATTTAGATTATTAAATGAATGGGGAATAGAAAATGTGGAAGAAATATATAATATTTGCATTATCAATTCTTGTTATTGTAGCAATAATATTTATTTATATCACTTCATTAAATCAACCTCAGTATTCTCCTATATTATCAATTTTAGCTATAATAATAGGTGCAACAATTACAATGATCTTTAACTTGGTTTTGGACGAACAAAGAATAGCCAAAAAAGAAGGTAAATTAATATCAGCTATCAGAGCTAAAAATGCCAATAATGTAGCAAATGCCACAGCTAATTGTGAAGCTCTTGAAAAAGAAATAAGTGATATAAAATCTACAAAAGTAGATATGTGGAATTTATTAATTCCATTACATGATTTATTGCCTTTGAATGAGATAATGGAAGACATTAACTTGTTAATAGAAAAAGAAAGTATAAAATTACCTATAATTGCATCAGAAATTGAATTCCTTAACAAAGATATGAAGATTAGACAAGACTTGATATTAGAGAACAAAGTTTCGATTGATATCATTATATATCGTGATAAATTAATTGTAAACAGTCTAAAAAGCTTTATTGAAACTGTTGAAGAATATGAAAAGGATATTTTTGGAGATGTAATAAAAGTAGAAACCAATAAATTAGTTGAATAGATTGAATATCTAACTATCTTCATGTTGTTTGGATAAATTGATCACTTAAATAAACCACAGAGATACTGGAAGAATAAATAAAAGTTATAATAGCGATAATATGTTATGTAATCTGTTTAGAAAGATTTATAGTTAATAAGAAATATATAGAGGGAACAGATGCAAACTACATTAACCTGTGAGGACGCAATCGAATTCTTATCAAAGGGAGACTTGAATGATAAGAAACGTTATAGAAATATGGATGCTGCGTGTTCTATCGAATTGAAGAACACGGTTACTCTAGAAAACAATATAAAACCAACTTTTTCCAAGGTTGCAGATGGATCCATAATTACCTTATTTGATAAAACACCTTATCCTGAGAATGATGAAGATGTGGTGTGCCCTCATTTTATTGAATTAAAGTGGGCTAATGGCTGTAATTTTGATTGTGCTTGGTGTTATCTTAATGGGACTTTAAGGTTCAGGCCTATGAAGAAAAAGCCTTACATAAAAGAAAAAGACAAGATAAAAAGTCACATAAGAAATTTCCTCTATCAAAATGAAACTCCTTCGCTACTGAACTCTGGCGAACTATCAGACTCACTACTTTTTGAAGGAACAGAAGATGCATTATCTGGTTTTGTTATTGACTTATTTAAAAAACAAAATAAACATAAACTCCTGGTTCTCACTAAATCCGATAATGTTGATGGGATAATTGAATCTAAATCCCAAGATATCTTAATATCAAGTTTCAGTATCAATGCTTTTGATGTATCAAAGAAATGGGAAAAAAGAGCACCTTCACCTAAAAAGAGAATAAAAGCTGCTAAAAAATTATATGATGAAGGTTATTCTGTTCGTATGAGAATAGATCCTATAGTGCCAATAAATGGTTGGAAACATAAATACAAAGAAATCATCGACTATTTATTTAAAAACCTAACTCCTGAAATAATCACCTTAGGATCTCTAAGAGGTTTACAAAGCACCATAAATAACTCCAAGGATAAAAGCTGGGTGGATTATTTAGATGATAAATCAAATTGGGGTAAAAAAATCAGCTTTGAAAAAAGACTTGAGATGTATAACACCATAATAACCTACCTTAAAACCGAACACTGCTTTTCAGATGTTGGATTGTGTAAAGAAACTATTAAGATGTGGAATTCCATTGATATGAATTATAAAGATATAAAATGTAATTGCATTTGGTGATTATGTGCCTCATCGCGATGATTCATTAGAAAAATGGGCTTACAAAGAACATACTAAGGTAAAACATGAGATATTGAGTAAATACCTTAGTGGTTGGATCAGAATTCTGGGTAGTCATAACAAAAAGGTTTGTTATTTTGATTGTTTTGCTGGAAGAGGAAAATACGCCGATGGAGAGGATGGTTCTCCGCTTATAGCACTTGAAACTGCGTGTAGGATTAAAGACCAGTTCGAGTATATTGATGAAATTGTTTGTACTTTTATAGAAAAGGATAAAAATAATTACAATAATTTGAAGGCTGTAATCGATGCAGAAAAAGACAATGCAGAAAAATATGATAAAATTAACATATTAAATCCTATTAATGATGAATTTAGTAATCTTGTTGCGGAAATACGAGAAATTAGAGGTCGATTAGCACCTTCCTTCTTTTTTATAGATCCATTTGGTTTTGGAGGGGTTCCTTTCGAAGATATTAAATACATTCTATCTCTTCCTAAAACTGAAGTTTTTTTTAATTTCATGGTAAGAGATGTAAATAGATTTTTAACAAGTTCTAAGCATAGAATTAGTATAGAAGAGTTATTTGGATTTAATAATGTTTCTGATATTTTAGAAAAAAAATATTCTCATTTAACGGCCGAACAGTCATTATTAAGATTGTATAGGGATCAATTACACAATTATGCATCTGTAAAATATACTCTCCCGTATAAAGTAAATGCTGATGATAAATTACAGACAACTTACTATTTAATCCATGCGACTAATCATCCCTTAGGATGCGCATTAATGAAAGGAGTTATGTATAGCATAGGTACCGAAGGTAGATTTGGATATTTAGGTCCTGCTGAAGGTCAAATGACTCTTGAGTCATATGGTGATTTATCTCAATTCAAAGAATTCTTATTAGATAGATTTCAAGGTAAAACTCTTTCTTTTAAGGAAATACAAGAATTAAGCTGTATGGAGACATTTTTTATAGAAAAACATTATAGACAAGCTGTTAAAGAATTATATGGGGATGAAATTATTGATATTCAGGGTTTAGGGCCCCGAGGCGGTATTAAAAAAGAAAGTCAAATTGTGTTTCCTAAGATGATATCCTAATGGTAAACTATCAATTTCATCCTTTTGGAGGGTATGGATCGTTACCATAACTATCTCTTTTCTGGAATTTCCCTTTTTTATCATGTATAATTAATTCGGTTTTATCTTTCTTAGCAAGCTCTCTAGCTCTGTTTTCTGCTTCAGATTTAGTATCAGTATGGACAGAGGCCCTTTCTCCACCTTCTCTCTTAATATCCCAACCACCTTTCTTGTTAGGGATTACATGCACAGTTTTTTTTGTCATAAATATTCCTCTATTGTAAGTGATCTCACTTTATTAATATAATTTCAATTAGCAATATTTAATTAACATTGAATTTATGTATTTATTCATAATTACCACCCCACATCACCTAAATGTATTCTCTTTACGCTCAATTTTTATGTCATCCCGTGTTTCATATGTATTAATTGAAGGAGTACCAAGAAGAAAAACATTTCTATCCTCTGAATTGTTCTATGAGCACTAAGAAGTTATATTATTTAATAAAAACTAGTTTAACCATACTAATCTATCAATGCACGAGTATTTGACTTCAATATAAGGCTATGAAATTAACCACCATTACTTTTATATGCTATAAAATCAAATACAAGAACGAACGTTAGTTCGCATAAATCAAAAGAGGTAATTAATATGGTAAAAAAAATTGAGTTAAATAATTCGAATATGCCTGCATTAGTTGATGAAGAAGATTATGAGTGGTTAAATCAGTTTGAGTGGGAAGCTATCGAATTGGAGGATGGAGTTCATGCTGTTCGACGTGTTATTTATGGTGATGGTACATACCAGTGGATATTGATGGAAGACATGATAATGGGAATTGATTAATCATTAATCAACCCACTATCCATATATGATCTTAAATTAAGAACTTAACGAAGTGGAAGGTTATCCTTTAACTTTTCTTATTATTATTTCTAGTTTTTCGCCATGTTTTGGCTTTAATTCATTGACTAAAGATTCAATATCAACATCATCATAAAAATCACGCTCATTCTGTTTGTATTTAACAGCTCTAACGACTTGTTTTACTTCTCGTGCTTTTTCAGACATCATATTACCTCTTTGCCTTTTCTAAGCAGTTATATGTTAATTACCGTATAAATTTGTTTATACATTACTTCTCGCCTGCTCTTTAGGACAACTGCAATAACTTTTAAACTTCAAATTTTTTATTCTGAGGTGATGCTATGCGAGTTAGTGAAGGTATTCCTAGAGGAAGGAAAGTACACCTATACCATCCTGAATTGCTTTCCGACCACGAAGAAGTTATTATTTACACTAGAGATGAGTTTAAGCGTAACTATTTGGCAATGAGAGAGTACATAGATTATGCTTTTAAACAATACAGCCAAATAGACAGCGAGCGAGAATTTGAGTTAACAGGGCATTGGGCTAGAATTATGGAGAGGATCCATTTTATTAATGTTGATATGGATTTATTTTTAGACAAAAAACCTTCTCAAGCATACCTTGATACATATGTCAAGATCCCTGTTGATCCATCCGATGATCTCCTTGCAGAATCTACGAGTAACGTACCAGCAAAATCATTGGGTGTCAATTGGTTGTAAATAGATAGAAGTAATGGTAAAGATGAGACGTAGTTTTGGTATCGTAGATCAGAGAAGAATCCTTGCATACAGACCACAGTTATTCCAACGAACAGATGACTTACTTGTATTCCCTGCTAAAGATTTTCAACAGTGGCATAGCGAGATAACAGAATATTTAGATGGTCTTTTCCAAATAAAAGCACAAGCGGATCCCATAACATATGAAGAAATTCATTTAGCTATTGGTTTGCTTATTAATATAGACCGGGAGCTAGTAAACCTTTTTGACCTTGATAAGGAGATTGATTTCTCCTATCAGTATGTTTCCCAAATGGATACGAAATATAAAAGGAGAGACCCGCAGCTTTATGGGAGAGATATGTTTCATATTGATAGAAAAGTTTTGAAAATTACTCCTCAGCTAAAACACAAACATCAAATGGAGATTCTGGATTACGCTCACTGGCTTTGGGCTCAAAAAGACAAACCAACTGTCCTTAAAGTAAAGAAAAAATGACAATAAAAAAGTTTATTCTATTGGATATTGATTATGTCACTCGGAATCGTGAACCCACTATAAGGTTATTTGGTACACTCTTGGGCAATAATGATCAAAGGCATATAATAGCTCTGGATAATAGCTTTAAACCTTACATTTATGCCATTCCTTTTGATATTAATTCATGTATTGATGAGTTAATAAATTTAGGGCTTAGTTTGGTAGAAATAGTCTCTAAAAAAGATAGGAGAAAAATAAGAGACGTTTTGAAGATAACATTCAACCACCCAAGAGATATTAAACAATTCAAAGAAAAAATTGAGAATCTTAAGTCAGTAAAGGATGTTAGAGAGTATGATATTCCCTTTGAACGTAGATATCTAATAGATAAGGGATTATCGCCTATGAATGGAGTAAAAGTACAAGGAAAGGTTGTATCCTCAAGATCTTCAACATGTATGTTCAAAGTGGTAGATCATCCCAAGGCATTGGAATTAAAGCCTGAACTTAAAATTTTGAGTTTTGACATTGAAGTCGATAGTCCTACTGGCATACCAGAGCCCGATAGAGACCATATCGTAATGATCAGTCTCTCTAGTAACTATGGACTTGGAAAGACATTTTCCACTAAAAAATCATCATCCGCTTTTGTAAGGACCGTCCACAATGAGAAGGAATTATTACAGAAATTTGTTGGAACTATTAAATCTGAAAATCCAGACATAATCACTGGTTACAACTCAGACAACTTTGATTTTCCTTATATTAAAGAAAGGGCCGATCGATTAGGTGTATCATTAAAATTGGGAGTTGATGGGTCAAAACTTAGTTTGATGACAGTTCCTAAAAAAGCTGCAATGATTAAAGGACGCATTCATGTAGATCTCTATAGAATTACTCGCAGACATCTCCAATTAAACAGCCATACAATAGGAAGCGTTTATAAAGAGCTATTTGGTATTGAAAAATTAGATATTCCTGCATCGGAGATTTCTAATTATTGGAATAGTGGTGGCGAAAAAAGAGAGGCACTTTTCAGATATTCTCTTGAAGATGGAAAAGCTATTATCCACATTGGAGAGAGGATGTTGCCTATGAGTATTGAACTTGCACGAATCGTTGGACAGCCCTTATTTGATATTGTCCGAAGAGGGACAGGAACGCAAGTAAAGTGGCATTTAATAAGAAAAGCCTATGAATTTAATCATATTCTACCAAATGAACCGGGGACATTTGAACGAAACGTTGTGGGAGGACATGTAATAGAACCTACACAGGGCTTAAATGAAAATATTTTTTACTTCGATTTCAGAAGCCTATACCCCAGCATAATCATAGCAAAAAACATTTCCCCAGAAACCTTATGTCAAGATGGTGATGAAGAAACATGCCATATTGCACCTGAATTTGGATATAAGTTCCAAAAAAATCCCAAAGGTTTTATCCCTACAGTCACAGCTCAAATTTTAAACGAACGGATACACATTAAGTCTTTGATGAAAAAATCTACAGATCCCGAGGAAAAACAAATCTTAAACTTCAGACAAGAAGCACTGAAAACACTAATCTCCACGATTTATGGGCTTTATAATCATCCACAATATCGTTGGTATTGTGTTGAAGCTTCAGAGGCCATAACAGCATGGGGAAAAGATTTTCTCATAAAAACTATGGAAAAGGCTGAAAACCATGGATTCAAGCCATTATATGCAGATACAGATGGATTCTTTGTGACCTATTCCGACTCCACAAGAGAAGAGGATTAATTCTCTACTTATGTCGCTCAATATATTCACTCATAGCTTCATGCATTCCTTTAGTTCTAGAATTATATCCATTCTTTTTTAAACATTCGTCAAACTCATTTAAAAGCTTTTTAGGTATTGTAATTGCTATTCTGATCATATTTGTAACCTCCTTATCGTAATACTAATTTAAAAACTTATAATATATAATACTTTTCATTAATTATATTATTAATTAAGCGAACGAACGTTAGTTATATATATGATGAAGTTAAGTTAGATCTAAGAAACGAACAAGCGTTAGTTATAAAGTTCGATGAATGTACAAAAATGTACATAATTTTGGGTTAAGTTAACCACATGGACTAGTAACGAACGTTAGTTAAAAACTCGGTGTATTACCATGAAGAATCAAAAGTCAGGCCAAGAATCCAAACCTACCAAAGAGAGAATATTCGATGTGGCCCTTGAATTATTCTCAGAAAAGGGTTTCAACGCTGTTTCTGTACGTGAAATAGCACGCGAAGTAGGAATACGGGAAAGTTCAATTTACAACCATTATAAAAACAAAGAAGCTATCCTGGACACTATAATTGACCATTTCGTGTCCAAACTCCACTCCAGTGGCTTTTCTGAGGAAGAAGAAACAATCCTCCTGGATCAGGACCCGGAAGTGTATTTACAGCAAGGGGCCCGGATGTATCTGGAACAGATCAACACCCCGGAGATGGAGAAGATATGGCGCCTGGTTTCCATTGAAACCTATCACAACGAAAAAATAAGGGAATTTTTCAAGAAAGAGCTTTTAGAAGCCCCTCTAAATATCTGGGAGAACACTTTCCAGATGATGATAGAGAAAAAGATGATCAAACCTTTAAACCCCCGGACACTGGCCCACGAATATTTCTCATTCGCCATTTACCTGTTCTTTGAGTACTACTTCCTGAAGTACGACGAAGACTTCGATTCATTCATGGACCTGGCCCTGGAGAAAATGGCCAAACACAATGAATTCTTCCTGGAAGCCATTAAAATCTAAAAATCAAAAAAACCAGGCGATTAAAAAAAAAATCATTCTAAAGAAAGTGAGAATATGAAAATTTTAACCATTATCGGAAGCCCCCGCCGGAAAGGAAACAGTTACCAGGCCGCCCGCCAAGTGGAAGAGGAAATGAAAAAGAGGGGAAATTACGAATTTGAATACCTTTTCCTTAAAGATACCGATCTCCAGGCATGTCGGGGATGTTTTAACTGTGTCTCCCGGGGAATTGAGTTCTGCCCCCTCAAGGATGACCGGCAAATGATTCAGGATAAAATGGCAGAAGCGGATGGCCTGGTTCTGGTCTCACCAGTGTACGTTATGACTGTCTCCGCTCTCCTGAAGAACTTCATTGACCGGGTGGCCTATCTCTGCCACCGCCCAGAATACCACGGTAAGAAAGCCCTGGTACTGTGCACCACCGGAGGAGTGGGAGGTAAGGAAACCCTGGATTACATGGAAAAGATAACCGAAGCATGGGGATACCAGGTTAATGGTAAATGCAGTTTGAGCACAGCACCCTGGCCAGCAACACCGGGCCTGCAAAAGAAAAACAAAAAGACACTGGATAAATCCGTGCAGAGATTTGACCAGTCCCTGAAATCTGCAGAAAAAGAAAGATCAGGAAAAATTAAGGTAAAAATTATGGATTATGTCAGTTTCCGGATCTTCCAAACCATTTCCGGCGAGGTCCGGGATTACATGCCGGCAGACTACCAGTTCTATCAGGGCAAAGAGTACTACCAGCCCGCCAGGATAGGCCTTTTAACCAGAGCAGTGACGGGAATCCTGTTGAAGGTGATCTTCTTCATGATGAGGGATATGGGGCCCGGAGAAGAAAAAAATAAGTAAATCCCCACTAACCTTAAAAATGTTAATTTAAAGTTTCACATTATTGAAGTTCAAATTAAAATAATCAATAATTTTATATATGATTAGTTAATATTATCAAATAAACAAGCAGGGATCGTCAAGAAACCTGTTATTCCGGTGGAACAATGAAGGCTAAAAAATTAAAAATGGAAATAAAAACAGCTAAATTTTCGTTTCCCATTCCAGCGTTACGTTTTTCAACGTTGAAATGGATTTCCAGATTGATACTCAAATACGGGCCTTCCAGAATAAAGGAAGGCAGGTGGCCACCATCTGGTGAACACCACACCGGGGAGTTCTTAGAAAATATAACCCCCCAGGATGTGGAAATAATCCTGGACCAGTTGGAACAGGAAGAACCCTTTGAACTGGTGAACATCGACACCTACGATGAAAACCAGGAAAAAGTGGTAGTGAAGATCTACACGGTGTAACAAAGGATTATACGCACCTCAAGAGGAGATGAATGGATTTGAAACGTGAAGTACCAGGAAACTGCCCCATCTGTAAGAGTGAAACCAAAGTCACCGAGATCTACTGTAAAAACTGTGATACTACCATCCGGGGCGAGTTCGAACTCTGCAAGTTCTGCCGATTGAACGAAGAACAAAAATACTTCGTCGAGGTTTTTATCAAAAACCGGGGTAATATCAAGGAAATAGAAAAGGAACTGGGAATATCCTATCCCACAGTGAGGAACAAACTGGATGAAGTGATTTCCTCCCTAGGATACAAACTGGAAAAACCAGCCATCAATCAGAAGGAGATCCTGGAAAAACTCAGTAAGGGAGAAATCAGCAAGGATGAAGCCCTGAAGTTGTTGAACAAATGATGATAAAACCGGTGTTAGGAGGAGTTTTTAATGTCTAAAAGTGTATCGGAAGAGAAAATGCAAATATTAAAAATGGTAGAAGATGGAAAAATAACGGTTGATGAAGCAACTGAGCTTTTAGCTACTCTGGATAAAAATGATGAGAAAATTATCCCTCGAAAAGATGTTAAATGGTTAAAGGTCCGGGTGTACACCCTGGACGACCAGCCCAAGGTGAACGTGAACATACCCATTTCCCTGGTGGATGTGGGATTGAAACTGGCCAAAAAATACGACCCCAAACTGAAGGAATCTGGACTGGACAAGATCGACCTGGACGAGATATTGGACGCCGTTAAAAATGGGGCGGAAGGCAAACTGGTGGATGTCATTGATGAAGAAGAACAGACCAAGGTCAAGGTCTACGTGGAATAAAACCAATAAACAATGCGGATTCAAAGTAACGGATTAAATTATTAGAAGATATTCAGGGAAGAAATATGCAAAGTAACACTGCCAACTTGAAACCCAGAGAGAACCCCCCAAATCCCCGGGTTCTCCTGGTGGGTTACAACGGTGCCAACAACACCGGATCTGAAGCACGGCTCCTGGCCATAATCGAGGATGTCCGGAGATTACTGGGACCCCAGGTGGAGATCACCGTGCCCACTTTGAATGAGGAGAACTTGCGCCGTTATCTGGCCGAAGATGAACATCTGCACATTGCCCCCATACCTTCTATCTTCTTCCTGGCCATTGATAAACTGGTAAAGCAGCATGACCTGGTGCTCCTGGTGGAAGGCAGTTGTTACATGGACACCTGGACTTCCGCCCTGCTCTGGGCATTTTTATGGGCTACCCACAGTGCCCATCGGCAACATAAACCCTGTGTGGCCTATGCCGTGGACGCAGGAAAACTGTCTCCCTTGAATCGCTGGCTGGTTAAAAGGGAAGCCAGCAAAACTGACCTCATCATCACCCGAACCAGACACGCCCTGGAAAGGTTGCAAAAAATTGGGGTAACTGCACCAATTACCTCCACTGCGGACTGTGCCTACACTTTCCAGGAAGATAGTAAAGATCATGATTTTCTGAACAGCTTATGGCCGGAAGCCTCCGAAGGTACGATTGGCCTGGCAGTGGTGGACTTTTCACTCTGGCCCGTGGTTATCCGGCCATGGGGACGTGAAGAAAACCTTTACAAGTGGCCGTATTATTTTTCCCGTTCCCCGGAGCGGATGAAGATCCAGGAGAAACTCATGGAAGGATGGGCCCGGATCGCAGATGAAATAATCCAGAAACACCACAAGAAGGTGGTTCTCATTTGTATGGAAGAACTGGACCAGCCCTTGGCTGAGGATATTCTGGAAAGAATGGAAAATAAGGATAAATGTAGAATAGTATCGTCTCGCCAATACAATGCATCCCAGATGACAAGCATGCTGTCTGGTCTGGATTTACTGGTTACCTCCCGTTACCATTCGGCAGTACTCTCCCTTCGTGCCGGTGTTCCCCAGATAGCAGTGGCCCATGATCCCCGACTAACCTCACTCTACCAGGATCTCCACCTCTACCAGGACTATCTTATATGCCACGATGACCCTCATTTATGGGAAGATCTTCAGAGTAAGATAGATTTACTCCTAGGAGATAGTGATTTGCAGAAAGATAAACTGGAACCGGGACTAAGCCAGCAGCTTACTCTATCCCAAAAGAACCGGATCATTCTGGGGGAGTTCCTTAAAGAGAAAAATATCATCTCATAGTTTTACACTCAAAATTCATCCATGATTACATTCAAAAATAGGTAATAGAAATATGGTGGAACAAATGCCAACCCGTGTGTTACTTTCTGGAGCCAATGGTTTTCTGGGAACCCAGATCGCTCGTCAGCTGATCAATCTCCCGGGAATTGAAATTATAGCCATGATAAGATCTAAAAACAGAGCCCATGGCCTTACACGTTTAAAGAGGGCTTGGAGTGACTGGGATGAACTTCTTGATGCATTGAAAGACCGGGTTACGGTGATTCCCGGTGATGTCACCCGGGAGGATCTGGGTATGGCCCGTCAGGATTACCAGGACCTGGCTTCAAGCATAACCCATATTATTCATACCGTGGCTGACCTCCGCCTCCATGCACCTCTGGAAGAACTCCGCCTGACCAACGTGGAGGGTACTCGCCATTTACTCAAACTTGCCGACCTGGCCGGTGAAAATGGAATTTTCAGACGTTTTTCACATGTATCCACGGCATACGTGGCGGGGAAGCGTGAAGGACTCATAGTTGAAGATGATTACACTGAAAATATTTCAGAAGAACCTACTATTGGAAAATCTCAAAATAGGAAAGTAGCTCACCACGAGAATAATCGAGAAGAACCTCCGGCAAATAAAGGTTTCTTCAGTAACTACGAGGAGAGTAAATACGAGGCCGAAAGAGTAGTCCGTGAATCAGATGTGCCCTATTCTATCTTCCGGCCAGGAATGGTGGTGGGAGATTCCAATACCGGTGAAATAAAAACATTCAACACGGTATATGCCCTGTTCAAACTTTACCTAAAGGGCAAACTCCGTTTTATTCCCACCAGCTCATCTCTCACCTTGAACATGGTCCCGGTGGATTACGTGGCCCACGCCATCAGTAATTTAAGTTTTAATCAGGAGGCAGAAGGCAGAACCTTCCATCTCACCGCACCCCCTGATTCATTACCATCCATTAAAGAGCTCTTGGACCAGGTAGGGGTGTGGGCCCGGGAAAAATTGGATGTTAAACTCCCCCAACCCTTTTTCATCCCGGCGTCATCCCTGATTCAGCGGATGGCCCCATCTTCATCACCCGGATCAGGGGCCCTGAATATTCTATTCACCCTGGCCCCTTACCTGGATGAGAAACACACTTTCAGCCGGGAAAATACTGAGAATCTTCTGGGTCCCTTTAAACTGAAATGGGAAGAATATTTACCCCACCTCCTGGAGTACGCTATTTATAATGGTTTTTTCCATCGTTCGGAACGCACTGTTCATGAACAGGTTCTCTATCGCCTGGGAGGGCGCAGTTATCCCGTGAAATATTATGATATCACCCCGGAGGGTATCCAGGAGAAACCTGCACTCCAGGTGCGTGAGGATATCATTTCCGCTTATCATTCACTTAAAGAGTCTGGTGTTGGTCCGGGGGATCGGGTGGCCCTGGTGGGTTTAAACAGCACCCGTTACTTGACCCTGGACGTGGCTATCGGATTAGTAGGAGCAGTTAGCGTACCCCTCTACTACACCAGTCCACCCCTTGAAATAAAAAACATTTTAAAAGCCAGTGAAGCTAAATTCCTGTTTATTGGTACTCCTCATCTTATGAAACGCCTGTCCGAACTGGACCTGGACCTGGAAATCATCTCCTTCTGCCGGGAATCACAGCCCATCCCCCGGGGTATTATGTCCTGGTCACGGTTCCTGGAAAAGGGTAAAGTCTGGGAGAAGGGTAGGGACCGGGAGAAGGGTGAAAAAAGTACAGTATTTCCCCAGTCACCAGTGGATTTTGACGGTCTGGCCACCATCCGTTACACCTCGGGTACCACCGGAACACCCAAGGGTGTCACCTTCAACCAGGGAAATATGAGGTGGATGGCCGAGGCCATGGCTTCACTGCCTCCCTGGGAGGACCGGAATCGTGAAGTACGTTACCTCTCATTTTTACCCATGAACCATGTGGTGGAAGGCATACTGGGGACCTATTCCCCTTATTATGCTCCGGCTCCCCTGAAGATATACTTCCTGGAGGACTTTAACCAGCTGGCTTCCGCACTCCCCCTGGCAAAACCCACTATATTCTTCTCCGTACCCCGTTTCTACGAAAAGTTATGGTCCCAGTTGAAGGAATCCTTCCTGGGAAACCATTACGCTCATCTAAAACCTGGACTACTAAAAAATATACTTAAACCATTGGTACACAGGGTATTTATGAGTAAAGCGGGCCTGGACCGTTGCTCCCAGCTAATAGTGGGCTCGGCCACTTCCAGCCAGCACCTGATCCAGGATTACCATGAACTGGGAGTGGAGATCCACAATGCCTACGGTTTGACCGAGGCACCCCTGGTTACCCTGAACCGGAGGGGAGCCAACCGGATAGGTACTGTGGGTGAACCCTTACCCCAAACCCATTTGCGAATAGCTAGAAACGGGGAAGTTATGGTTAAGGGCCCCCAGGTCACCCCGGGCTACTTTGAATCGGATATAACTCCTCCGAAGAAGGAGGGTTGGCTTTTAACTGGGGATACTGGGTTTGTAACCCCGGAGGGTAGTCTAGTTATAACCGGACGGAAGAAAGAAATTATAATAAATTCTTACGGTAAGAGTATCGATCCCCTTCGTATTGAGGCTTTGCTTCGTGATGCCCCGGGAACCAGTGAGGTGATGCTGGTGGGTGAGGGTAAACCCTACCTCATTGGTCTTTTCTGGGTAGAGGAAGAACATCATCCCCGGGATATAGAGGAAACCATCCACCGCATCAACCAGGATCTTTCCCGACCAGAACAAGTTAAAAGATGGGCTTTACTCCCCAACGACCTTTCCATTGATGGAGGGGAACTCACCGCCAACATGAAACTTAAAAGGGAGATAATCACCCAGCGCTACCAGGATGTGATTGATTCCCTCTACCAGAAAACATCTCATCCCCTCATCCTGCACCAGGGTCAGGTGGAGGAAGGATGATGGGACTTAGGCTGCGAATTCTGTCCAGGTGGACACCGGAGTGGTTACTGAAAAAGGGCCTGGATGAACTGGCCAGTTCCACTATCCAGGGACTGGGAGAACTTTTAAATGAGCATTCTCCTCAGAAAAATTACGAAAAACAAAAGGATTATCAAAAACAAGTCATTTTGAATGGTAATCTGGATGAAAAAAGAAAATTGATGGCTCGTGCCCATAATAAACTGGTGGAATCCCTGATAGAGAATATGGGGAATGATGAAGCCCTTTCCCAAGGGAGGCAAGTTATGTTCCAGAAAGGATTAGTCCTGGGACAGAGGTTTAGAAAGATTTTAGGTGTGGGAAACCATCTAAACGACCTGGTTAATGCCGCCCGAATCTTGTACTCGGCACTGGGTATTGATTTTCAGGTTAAAGAAAATAAAAGGGGCGAAATAACTATGGTAGTTAACCACTGCAGCCTGGCTCGAGATTACAATCTCCAGACCTGCCATATTCTTTCTGCAGCTGATGAGGGTGTTGTGCAGGGTTTAAACCCCAATATCAAGATGGAGTTCACCCAGAGGATCACCGAGGGATGTTCTAATTGTTTGGCTTCTATAAAAATAGGATGAATTAAAAAATTAACCAGGAAAATATGAGGATTTGAGAAAAATGAAAGCTATTGTGGTGGGTAGTGGTGCTGGAGGGGCAACTGCAGCTCGAGAATTGCAATCAAGAGGTTTTGATGTTTTAGTACTGGAGGCCGGGCCTCCGTTCAAACCATTCACCAGGCATATATCCTGGGCAGAGCCACTGCGCCGTTTCGGCCTCATTGGAGGAGAAGGTACCTTCAAACATTTCTTCCCACCCATGGACATACAGCGCTCTTCCCGGGAACTGATACTGGTGAGGGGTCTTACCACAGGAGGGTCAACTGTCTTATCTTGTGGTAACCTGGTGAGGGCAGATCAGGGATTGGAAGAGATTGGCTTGGATTTAACCCCGGAATACGATGAACTGGAGGGTGAGTTAAATCCCACTATCATTCCCCCGGATACCTGGAGACCCGTGACCAGGGATATGTTCCAGTCTGCTGAAAATCTGGGTTTAAATCCAAAACCCACCCCTAAAGTTGTTAATAAGGATAAATGCAATTATTGTGGTCTTTGTGAGCTTGGATGTTCCCGTGGAGCGCGTTGGGATTCACGGAAGTTCCTTAATGAAGCAGTGCGGAAAGGGGCCATCCTTCAGAGCAGGTCTCCAGTGGAAAAGGTTATAATCGAAAAGGGAAGGGTAACTGGTGTTGTAACCCCTGACAGTAAACAATACCATGCAGATGTGGTGGTTCTATCGGCAGGAGGTATTGGAACTGCCCAGATACTCAAAAACTCCGGTTTAAAGGCCGAAGATCACCTGTGGGCAGACATAGTCTTAACCCTGGGAGGAGTCTTACCCGGTGCCCGACAGCTGGAAGAACCACCCATGGCCTGGTACACCCAACAGGAAGATTACATTCTATCCCCTTACCCCGATATCCTCTCCCATTACTTCCACAAACCCTGGAGGAAAGTTCCCATCCAGGATCGGGTTGGATTGATGGTTAAACTGGCCGATGTTGAAGAAGGCACGGTTTATGGGGATGGAAGGGTTGATAAAACCCTGACTGACCATGACCAGCAGAGATTGGATAGGGCCATCAGCCAGGCCCAGGAAGTTATGGAAGGAGCTGGAATTTCCGGACCCTTTGTTAGAGGTGTTCCTAACGGCGGGCATCTGGGGGGAACAGTTCCCCTTAAAAAGGAGGATGTGCCTGATATGAGACCTTCATGGCTCCCCGATGGACTATGGGTGGCTGATCTTTCCCTGGCACCACATTCCCAGGGATTGCCCACCATATTACTCACCGCAGCCCTGGCACTGAGGGTGGCCAGGAAGATCCCTGGAAACTCCAATGGAGAAGAATTTAATGATATAAAAACAAATAAATTAGTATGAAAGAAATTTACACTGAAATTGAGATCAATGCTCCAGCCAGGGCCGTGTGGAGTATACTGACTGATTTCGACCGATTCCCCCGGTGGAATCCCTTTATGAAACGAATTTCCGGAACCCTACAGGAGGGAGTAATGCTCGAAATCTTTATAAACCCTCCAAATTCCAATGGAATGACCATTAAACCAAAAATCCTGGAGTATGAACCAGGGAAGAAATTAAGATGGCTGGGGGTGCTCGGAGTAAGGAAACTCTTTGATGGAGAACACAGCTGGACCACCGAAGAAATAGATGAAGATAAGACCTTATTTATCCAGAAAGAAGTCTTTACTGGGCTGTTAGTCCCACTGGGATCCGGGCTGCTTAGAAACACGGCCACTGGTTTTGAAATGATGAACCAGGCCCTGAAAGAAGAAGCGGAAAAAGAGTAGTGGGATTGTAGACATTAAATGGTTAGTTCATAGCATATATTCTAAAAAAAACGCCTTAATGATTTTAAAATAAAAAAAATAAAAAAATGGTTTTGAAGGTTGAAAATGGATAGTTAAGAGGAGTTCTAGATTATAAGACTCCTCCGGCACCACCCATATTCTTCCCGGTTATGGCACTAATGGTTATTTCACCTATACTGGTTCCATTACTTATTACCGGTACTGTGTATACCAGTTGGCCCTCTATTTCACTGAGCTGTGGTGTTCCTACCTGGGCACCTGTTTCTTTAACGAATTTCGCGGCTATCTCTTGGGCTTCTTCCGGAGATATGGTGACATTGGTTCTGTTGTTTTCGGGTATTTTCTGGTTCTCCTGGTCTTCACTGTTGTTCTCTGGTATCCCCGCTGCAAAGAGTGCCAAGGCCACCACTGTTAACACGGTTAACATCACCGCCAATAAAACCAGGATTCTCGTTGATTTTTTAATCATTTTATCTCCCTGGTTTTAGAAGGGTAGGCTGGTGTAGTAACCTTTAAATGTGTAGGTTGCCGTGTTCCAGTTGTTGATAACTCCCAGCTGATTTCTAGAACTGGTGGCATCTGCAACTAGCCACTGCCCGTCAACATAAAGAATTGCCCAGACATGCCCGTACCAGCTACCACTACTGAATTGACAGTTACCATGGACGTATCTGGCAGGTATCCCTGCTGCTCTTTCCAGAGCTATTAACAAGTGAGCAGTATCCACACAGTTACCCCCACCGGAGTTTAAAGTGCCTACAGCACCTTTCACCGTGTTGTAGTAAAACTCATAGCCAATGTTGTCTCTAACCCAGTTAAAGATCAGCACTGCTTTTTGGTAAGGGGTGGATGCTCCGGCAGTTATCCTGTTGGCCAGGGAAATGATGGCTGCATTATCTGCTTGGCAGTTGGCAGTAGCTGCCAGGTACTGGTCAAATCCAGCAGGTAGTTTATAAACTACCAATGACCACGATTTGATTCCAGTTACCGAAGATGGGAGCTTTAAGTTGCTTTTGTAGTAATCCAATACTCGGCTGTAGGTGTAAATGAGATTGTAGAATCCCATTTGACCCAGACTAGTTGAAGCATAGGTCGGTGCAATCTGGTTGGTTTCCATGTATGTTTTAATACTCTGAGCTACTTGTACCAGTTCTGTGATTCCCATACTACCCGAAGATGTTTGATCACTGCTGGCAGAAACACTGGCTTTTTGCAGGTAGGTGACGGAGTTGTCGTTGTTGTTAATTTTCACTGTTGCAGTGGTTAATAGGTACAGGAATTGGGCCCTATTAATTACTACTCCACTTATGGTGATGTATTCCGGCATGAAACCGTTTCCATCCACGAAAGCCCGGACCTCGGCAGCAACTTTACTGATTTCCTGGTTGGTGAAGTAGTCGTCATAGATGGGTATGTTCTGGGTAGTCCATCCCTTTAGTAGTATGGTAGCCGGCAAGGTCTTGTGCAGGTTGTACTGCTGAAGCACCCGGCTGTACATGTAGATAAGGGATTTGAAACTCACTGTTCCCAGAGAAACCTTCATACTGCTTGGTCCTTCTTTATTCTGTTCAATATAACTTTTAATATATTGAGCTAACTGTAAATAACTACCTTTGCTTAAATTACCAGAAGTTATTGCATCATTAACTGTTTTAGAAGGTAGGACTGCGTTTACTGGATAAACAGAACCTGAGCTAGAACTGTTGATCAAAATGGTGGCTGCAGCCAGGAGATGCAAGAATTGGGTCTGGTTGAGGGATACTCCTCCCACGGTTATCCATTCCGGCATGTAACCGTTTCCATCCACAAAATTTTTGACATCAACTGCTGCACGGGTTATTTCAGCAACTGTGAAACTTGTTTTATCAGATATGGGTATGTTTGTCGTTTTCCAGGGTTTAACGTTAATTACCACAGGTAAATCCTGATTTACAGTGTTTATGTTGAGTATTCTGCAGTACATGTACAGTAATGACTGATAACTCATGGTTCCCAGGGATGTGGAAACCGAACTTGGTGCTTTTCGATTGGATTCAATGTAGTTTTTGATGGTATTGGCGAGAGTTAAGTATTCACTGGAAAGTAAACTACCCCCAGTTACGGTTTCACTGGAAGTTCCAGGTACGCTGGCACTTATAAGACTTATCAAGGAGTTATCACCGCTGTTGATGTGCAAAGTCGCGGTGGCAATTAAGTACAGGAACTGCGACTGGTTAACCATCACTCCATTAATGGTGATGTACTCGGGCAAGTATTTGTTTCCCTCCACAAAGCGCTTAACATCAATGGCCGCTTTAGTGATTTGTTCTACAGTGAAGAACTCATCCATAATGGGCATGTTTGTGGTGGACCAGGAGCGAATGGTAACTAAAGCCGGAAGTTTGTTGCTATCATCCTTGTAACTACCCAACACACGAGAATACAGGTAGATTAAAGATTCAAATTTCACCTTCCCTAGACTGGTGCTGATAGTTGCTGGTGCCTTCTGATTATTGCTGCTGTAAGTTTGAATGGTCTGAGCCAAAGCCAGATATTCGGTTTTATTAAAAGTTCCAGGGGTAACAGTTTCTGTGCCAGTTCCCGACTTTTTAACATTAACCAGAGTCAGGGCACTGGTATCACCATTACCAATCTTCAGCAAAGCCTCAGTTAACAACTCTAAGAAAGTAGCCTGATTAACCACAATCCCGTTAACCGTAATGAACTCCGGCAAGTACTTATTGCAATTAACAAAATTCCGAACCTCAACCGCAGTATTAACCACGTCTTGAGTAGTAATAGATTTTTTGGTAGTATCAGTTATGGGGATAGAACTCCAGGGCCGCACAGCCATAAATGTAGCTAACACACCATTACTCGCATACATGCTCAGTACACGAGAGTAAAGATATAAAAGCGACTCAAACTTCATATCGCCAAAAACAGTACTCATACTAACCGGGGCCTTCTGATTAGTGGTAAAATAGGCCTGAATATCTTGAGCCAAAGCCAAATACTCGGTCTTAGTAAAAGTTCCAGGGGTAACAGTTTCGGCACCAGATACAGGTTTTATAACGTTACTTAAAGTTAACGCAGTAGTATCACCGTTACCAATCTTCAACAAAGCCTCAGTTAACAACTCTAAGAAAGTAGCCTGATTAACCACAATCCCGTTAACCGTAATGAACTCCGGCAAGTACTTATTGCAATTAACAAAATTCCGAACCTCAACCGCAGTATTAACCACATCTTGAGTAGTAATGGAATTTTTGGTAGTGTCAGTTATGGGAAAGGTACCCCAAGGTCGGACTGCCAAGAAGGTGGGCAACACATTAGTGCTTTCATACAAACTTAATCCACGACTGTAAAGGTAGATTAAAGAATCGAATCCAATATTACCAAAACTAGTACTGATGGTAGCTGGGGCTTTCAGATTATTGCTGATGTAAGTTTGAATGGTCTGAGCCAAAGCCAGATATTCAGTTTTGGTGAATGTTCCTGGATTTACTTTTTCAGTTCCTGATCCTGGTAGTTGGACATAGATTAAATCTATCAATGTACTGTCGCTGTTATTGATTTTTATTGTAGTTGCTGCTAACAATTGTAGGAATGTAGCTTGATTTACCAGTGTTCCATTGATGTTTATGTATTCTGGAAGGTATTTGTTCCCTTCTAGAAACCTTTTAACATCATTGGCTGCATTGATTATCTCCCGGATGGTAAAACTGGCCTTACCCGAAGAAACTTCTTCACTAGGGTCACCAGCTGCACCTTCTACATTACTAGAATCACTGGGAAAACTTGTTTTATTAGAGTTTAGGTCTGAACTACTGTTTGTTGTAGAGTTTTCGCTTGAAAAATTATCAGAACTTTGAATAGATTCTTGATCTGTCGTGTTCTGTAAATTTTCAGTTGTGTTTTGTGTTTGTATAAGATTTTGTGTTGAATTTCCGCTTAAATTATCGGTTAAGTTATCTGCTGCTGCAGATGCATTAGATGTCAATGCCAAACTAACTAGCATTAACACTAATAATATAAATTTCCGATTAATTTTACCGCCTCCGTGTCCCCTAACATCCTCTTTAAAATCATCAGATGCTCTTGGACAACAAGAGATCATCTACCATACTATATAAATATTTTTATCTAATTTTTAAAAAAAAGTCAATTATAAAGCTTCTTTTTAAATTTAGAGGGCATTCTAACGGTTTTGAAAAGTC
>NZ_CP022706.1:1762500-1765000 GCF_003491305.1 Methanobacterium sp. BAmetb5 | reverse complement strand
GGGCAGGAAGGTACGCATATACCACACCGGGAGCAGATCCCCTTGACCACTCCGTCTTCAATTTTGATGTTGTTAACCGGACAGGTCAACTCACAGACACCGCAGGCATTACATTTGGCCCGGTCTACCACGAATCCCCCGTATTTATTGCGGAAGATTGCACGGTTGGGGCAGGCTTCCATGCAGGCACCGCAGGTAATGCAGCTGAAGGCTTTGCCATCAACCAGGCGAATAGCCCCTGTGGGGCATTCCTGAATGCATTCTCCAATGCCTTTGCATTTGTTGGTTGTTAGAAACATAAATTTATACTCCGGATTGATTTTATTCTGTTTCTTCTGATGATCATTATATTAGATTGATAATTTCACCGGGATTGCTTGTAGATTAATCCTCCAGTTCTTGAGGGCCTCTATCCCTTCCTAATAATAGTTTACCCACTATGATTCCCACTGCTGCCGCTACGAACCCATCAGCCAGGGGGAAGTCCTGGTAATAGGGGAAGGGACCTAATAAGTAGGCCACAATGAAAGCCACAATCAGGAAGATTAGATAGACTGAGGCATCGTATTTGAGTTCACTTTTTGGATTCAACTTAATACGGCTGCCCATGATGAATCCCAGTAGGAATCCCAGTACCATTGGTCCAGCATAGGTTATCATTATTCAATCTCCCATTCTTCTTCAGTTTCTTCTTCTGAAGAGTCTTTATATTCGTTGAAACCCATGAATGCTATTACCACTGCGGTTAATCCTACCATAACCTTTAATCCAACTGCAAAGTTGAGGTAAGGTATTATTCCGGCATGGGTGGGGTCCGGGTAGTCAAAAAGGTTCTGTATGAAACCAGGGACTAAACCATAGATGTCCACTCCCAAGTTGTAAAGGTAAAACCCGGAAAAAGCTAAACCGGCAATGCCCAGAAATACATATAACAGGGCACCAACACTTTCCATTCCCGATAGGAAATCATGAGATAAATGGAATGGACTTTCTTTAAGTCCATAAACGACCAAGCAGAATATGAATCCTGCGGCTATCATTGCCCCTCCCTGGAATCCTCCTCCCGGGGTGATGTGACCTCCCAGGATGGTGAGTACACCCAGACACATGATAACCATGGATGCGGGGAATACGAATATTTTGAGTATGGTGCTCATTTATTTACCTCCCAGTCGGGTTTTACCCCTTCCAAATACCAGTAAAACTGCTATAACTGCAGTTACCAGTATCAGTGCCTCGCCGAGGGTATCGTAACCTCGCCAATCAAATACCACAACGGTGACCATGTTGGGGGCTATGTTAGTTCCCACATAGTTGTAGAGGTAGCTTATACCCGGATATATCACTTCTTTGAAGTGAATTGTCGAGTCAAATATGGCTACGGCGAATACTGCCAGGGAAAATCCCATTATAAGATTTCTTATTCCGTTAGACATTTAAATTCCCCCAGTAAAATAGGGTAATGACTATGGTCAATGCTATGATGATATAGAACATCATAGATGATAATGAATCGTTCTGTTCTTTTCTTAGGCGACCCATAATTGGCATAGATGTTAAAAAGACCACTAAAACCACCAGAACTGCTACGATCATCAGGATGTTACTCAAATGTCGGAGCATGACCAGGGCCACCAGTACCGAGGCTATTAAAGTTATCTCTGCCGTGAGCATGGATGTGGTGGACAGGTTGGTTACCGGGTCTTCATCTGCTCCTTGTATGTCTTTAATCTTTTTCACGATCATATCGTAGAGGTTCATACTACACCTCCTGCCAGGCTGGTTGCCAGTGGTTGCAGGTAGCTGGTTACGTACTGTGGGAACAGACCGAATATGATACACACCACCAGTAAAACCACCAAGGATATTACCGTGGCTTTTGGTATGGTTTCTGTCTTGATCTCGAGATCTGCTGGTTTTGGACGCAGATATACAGTGTGGAATGCTTTCATGAAGGTCATGAAGGTCACTATACTCAGGAGTATCATTATGACCCCTAACTCAGGGAATCCTGCATCTATGGATGCCTGGATAAGCATCAATTTACTCTGGAAGGCGTTTAACGGGGGAACACCGGCCATGGCAAATCCTCCCAGCAGGACCAGAAGGGCCACTCCAGGGTTTCTAACCATTAAACCACCCAGTTTACGGGTGTCACTGATTCCGGTCTGATACAATACCACTCCAAAACCAATGAAGAGCAGTGCAGTTATCATCACTTCATTCACTGCCTGGAAGAGTCCGGCAGTTATTCCGAAAGCTGTGCCCAGGCTCAGACCTATTCCAATGTATCCCAACTCTCCCACAGCCAGGAATCCGATCATCCGTTTGATATCGGTCTGGACAATGGCCATGGTTATACCGAGGATCATGGCCAGCAGAGAGACTCCCAGAATTACCCACTGTGATAGGGGCAGGTAGGAGAATATCCTGAGGATCACGATTCCCAGAGCAATGAAGGTGAACACGGAAAATGCCTGGATCATGGCGGATCCGCTGG
>NZ_CP022706.1:1755000-1757500 GCF_003491305.1 Methanobacterium sp. BAmetb5 | reverse complement strand
ATTACACCATTATTAGTTGATTAATTTTATTACTTTAATTACTAATTTACTCTTTTGACATCTGGAAAAAACTTTTAATTATTCACAACTTATAACTATCTAGTAAAACCATTTCATAGAGATATAGATTTTTTACAGGAAATAATAGATTTCAAATGAGATAAACTGAAAATCAGGATTTCCATGACTTACGAACTGATAAGTGTATCCATCATTCTCATATTGGGTTATTTAGGTAGTTACCTGCTTTACCAGAAAAATTACCTTAAAAAAGCCACCCACATCCGTTTATGGAATATTTTGATTTTGATAACCTTTTTAATATCCGTGGTGGCTGGTTTGATTCTTCTCTGCCTGGTGGAATATGGCATAACCATCCCTAACAATCAGGGAATTCTCTACTGGCATGTGGAATTTGGGATAGCCATGTTCTGGATTGCTATTTTTCACATACACTCCTACTGGATGTCTTCCAGCAAAGATGGGGAAAATTCATCCCGCGATAAATCAGGGAGGGAATCAGATTGAAAAAATTATACGTGGTTCTTTTAATCGTCCTCCTCGCTCCCGTGGCAGTATATGCCTGGAATGACTGCCCCTATGGTTTACTGGATGATCCTTTCCCGGGACAGTGCCCCCGTTACCTGGACAGCAATCAGAACAATGTATGTGATCATTCTGAATCACCCAGTTCAACAATCCAGAATAACAGTTCAACAACCTCCTCAGCCACCAACACTAGCCTGAACAGTAACCTCAGTTCTGATACCCCCGAGGCTAATGCCTCTCCCGCAGAAAGTTATAACCTGATACCCCTGGCAGTGACCACCCTCATTCTTTATTTAATCAGCTATCTATTGTACCTGGAAAGTTATTTGCAGCGAAAGGTATTCTACAACATCTGGAAGTACGTACTACTGGCCAGTTTTGCTTTAGCTGGGGCAACTGGACTGATCCTGGTGGTATTCATTAACTATGGAATCCAGTCTTCCTGGAATCTGACCATTGATTTCTGGCATGCGGAATTTGCAATTATAATGGCCGTCAGCACATTTTTACACCTGCATCTCTACTGGAAACAGGTAAAAAGGATTTTTAAAAAGTAGGGGGTTCGGGAAAAGTGGAAGGCTGTGTCCATTTTTCTAAAAAATCATGCCCCATATAATATATAACATCAACACCGGTTGGTTGGGCATACAATAAAGTTTTTTATAGGCATACCACATAACTTTATCAATATTTATTCTGCTGACAAATTAACAAAACCCCAAATAAAGGAGTATTAAGGAGATTTAAAAATGGAAAAAGTGGTCCTGGCGTTCAGCGGTGGGCTGGACACCTCAGTATGCATAAAATTACTGGAAGAAAAATATAACAAGAAAGTCATTACTGCCTGTGTGGATGTTGGGCAGCCGGAAGATGAAATCACCCGACCTGCAAACTTAGCTGCTCAAATGGGAATGGAACATTACACCATCGATGCCAAAGAGGAGTTTGCACGTGAATTCATATTCAAGGCCATTAAAGCCAACGCAGTTTACGAAGGCTATCCCCTGAGCACGGCCCTGGCCCGACCCCTCATTGCCATGAAGATCGTGGAACTGGCTGAAAAGGTGGGTGCGGAAAACATAGCCCACGGTTGCACTGGTAAAGGAAATGATCAGTTCCGTTTCGAATCCATCATCCGGTCCCATTCTGACTGCACCGTCATTGCCCCCATAAGGGACTTGAACCTCACCCGTACTGAAGAAGTACGTTATGCTCAGTCTCATGGAATACCCCTCCCTTCAGATAAGCTTTACAGTATCGATGAGAATTTGTGGGGTCGTTCCATAGAAGGAGATATTCTGGAGGACCCCATGGTGGAAACCCCGGAAGAGGCGTTCAGCTGGACACGTTCCACTGAGGATGCCCCGGATGAGGCAGAAGTAGTGGAGATCTCCTTCGAAGAAGGTGTTCCCACGGAGATTAACGGAGAACTAATGGCCCCCCTGGACATCATCCGCAAGGCCAACCAGATCGCCGGTACCCATGGTATAGGAAGGGTGGATATTATGGAGGATCGGATTATAGGACTTAAATCCCGTGAAAACTACGAAACCCCCGGTGCTGTCCTGTTAATTGCTGCCCACCGTGCCCTGGAGCAGCTGGTTTTAACCCGGGAAGAGTTAAAATTTGCAGAAATTGCCTCACAAACCTATTCCGAACTGGTGTACAAGGGATTATGGCACGAACCCCTACGTGAAGATTTAGACCAGCTTATTGACAGTATGCAGGGCCGTGTATCTGGCTCGGTGCGAGTGAAACTACACAAGGGCAACATACGCGTCCTGGGAAGAGAATCACCCTTCAGCCTGTACCAGGAAGATGCAGTTTCCTTCGAGGATAAGGAAATGGATCAGCGGGAAATGGCCGGTATGGTTAAAAACTATGGTATTCAGGCTGCCTGTTACCAGGATATCTGTCGCAGAAAATAATTTAAAATAATTCAGTTGGGTGT
>NZ_CP022706.1:1677500-1722500 GCF_003491305.1 Methanobacterium sp. BAmetb5 | reverse complement strand
AAATCCCAGAATACCTGATTCAAATAGGATGCTTCCCTTTATTTCCCAGTTAGTGAATCCTATTGCCTTTAGAACCCCTAGTTCCCTGGTTCGTTCCATAACACTGATGAGCATGGTGTTGATCACACTGATGATTCCCACCAGGAGGGCCATGCTGGCTATGATTCCCATGAATATCAGGGCTTGGTTGGTCATTTCTTGAACTTCTTCCACTTTATCTGATTTGGTTACTGCGGAAACTCCAGTTACCTGTTTTTCCACCTCGTCAGCTACGGTTTTAGGGTCTCCATTGGTCTGGGCGTAGATGGCACCCACCCGGTTACCGGCGATCTGTTTGGCCCGGTCCTGGTTTATGTGAACGTAGAGGGCTGTAACTTCTTTAGATACCCCGGTCACTGTTAATTCTTGATCTTTAACCTTTATTTTACTCCCAATACCATAACCAAATTTATCAGCCACTGCCTGGTTGATTACTACTCCTTCAGTACCGTTTATGATCTTAACATCTTTCCAGTTGTTGGTTCCTTCGAAGAATAATCGAGTGCCATTTATTTCCTCGGATAAGAGGGTTACCTCCCGGAAGTCATACAGTTGGGGCATATTTCGGATCTTGGATATCGTGTCTGTATCCATTAATAAGGTTCCCGTGGTTGATTCAGGAGAAATAGCTATATCATACATATAAGAATTGGTTTCATCCTTAATAGCCGTGGTTGTACCTGCAGTTACTCCCAGAAGCACCATGAGAGTGGCCGCGCCAATGATTATTCCCAGCATGGTCAGGGCACTTCTGAGTTTTCTTCTTCTAATATTGTTAAATGCCAGTTTGTATAGGTCCATTTTCTTTTCACTCCATTTCATCTAATAATAATTTTAAACCAGGGGGAGGAGGATTAAACCCCCCTCGTATTCATCGGGTAAATTTTAAAATCAGGTCTGAATTTCTCCGTCCAGGACCTCAATGGTTCTCTCGGCCATGGAGGCCACCTTCATGTCGTGGGTTACCATGATCAGGGTTACTTTTTCCTTTTCATGGAGTTCTTTAAGGCGTTGAAGGATCATTTCCCCGTTTTTTGAGTCCAGAGAACCGGTTGGCTCATCAGCCAGTATAATGGAAGGTTGGTTAGCCAGGGCACGGGCAATGGCCACTCTTTGCCTTTCTCCCCCGGATAGTTCCGTGGGTTTTCTGGAAACTTTATCCTGTAATTTCACGTATTTTAGAACCTCCATGGCCCGATCAATCATCTGATTGTTCTTGCGTCCCGTTCCGTACATGGGGATGAGTACATTCTCCAGTACAGTGAGGTTGGGGATGAGGTTGTGTAACTGGAAGATGAAGCCCATCTTCTGGGAACGGAAGGCACTTAGATCCTTCATTTTTCTCAGATCATTCCCGGCAACATTTATGGAACCAGCATCGGCGGTGTCCAGTGCACCGATCATGTTGAGCAGAGTGGATTTACCTGAACCTGAGGGGCCAATGATGGATACAAATTCTCCCTTTCCTATTTCCAGGTCAATTCCATTCAAAGCCTTTATCCTACCTTTATCGTAACTTTTTTCCAGATTTTTTATTTCCACAATGTTTCCATTATTCATAGCGCAAGGCCTCCGTTGGTGGTAGTCTACTGGCCCTTATAGCAGGATATAATCCTCCAATTACTCCAACAAATATGGCGATGCCCAGTGCCTTTAAAGCCAGGGCAGGAGTGAATATTAGTTCTAAAGGAGTTGCTGAAAGGTTTATAATGACTTCAATTCCAATAACTCCCAGAATTATTCCTACAATAGCAGCTAGTATGGTCAGTACGATGGATTCTCCCAGTATCATGGAAAGAATTCTCTTGCTCTTCCATCCCACGGCTTTAAGGACTCCTATCTCCCTGGTTCTCTCGAATACAGACATGATCATGGTGTTTATAATACCTATTCCACCAATTACGATAGCCAGGAGGGAAATTGCCATTGATGCGGTTTCTACCATTTGTAAACTGTCATCAGCTTTTTGGAAATCCTCAATTGATGATATGGTGGTTAACTCCCCAGGATATGCTTTTTCCACTGATTGAGAGACTGTTTTTAAATCAGCACCACTGTTGATCTTCACGTAGATCATGTCCACTTTTCCTTCATTTTCATCCAGGGCCTGGAGTTTTTCCAGGGACAATCCACCCACAGAATCCAGATCCTTATTTCCGGTTTCAAATATTCCAGTTATGGTGTATTTATTGCCGTTAAAGGTCAATGTGTCTCCTACTCTCTTGTTTAACTTCTCAGCAGCCAGTTTACCCAGTACTACTTCATTTTTATCATCTGAATACGCAGTTCCCCCTATCATTTTAGCCCCCAACATGTTCAGATCTTGGGATCTGATTCCCGCCAAACCCAGTTGAGTACCATCTATGGTTCTGCTACTAATATAAACGCCTGCTGCCTGTTTAACTCCATTTATTTTACTTATTTCATCTACTCGACTGTTTTTTATGGAGTAAGTTCCTGATGATGATTCTGAAGTGGTGTTTTTCATAACCACGAAGTCGGCCCCACCAGTTTTCAACTGTTCTTCAATACTTACCTTGAGTCCTTCCGTAACCATTCCCAAAGCCACGATAGTTGCTATCCCAATAGCAATCCCTATAACTGCCAGTGCCAGGCGAGCTTTATTCCTGAAGGGATTTTTGGCCATGAGTTTAATAAATGACAAATTAATCACCCGTTCTATACGATAAATTTCATTTTATACAAATAATTAAATCAATTTAGCAAAATAATCCATTTTAATCTTTATTTTTTCATATTAATTGAATTTAAGCCTGCAATCTCTATGTTTATTATTAATAAAATGTCCCTCCAGTTGGAATAGTGAGGCGGCATAATCGGAGTTGATTTTTTTCACTTATTTTTAACCAACTTTCATCAGGACATCTGATCTTTAAACTCACTGTTTAACCATTAACTTTTCAAACTACCTCCTTTTAGATAACTTCATGCTATTTGTAATATAACAGTAGTTTAAACCTTTAAAAATAGTTATTCCAGAATTTAACCTCATTTCCCCCGTTTTTTATTCCACTTCTCCCGGAGTTCCCTAAAAATTACACCCAAATTCACTCCTAATGTAGATAAAAAAAATGCAGAAAAATAGCCTAAATAAAATAGATTACCTAAAATGATCAATCCTAATTTATAATCCGTTTAAAAACACCATTAATAATGATTTAAGTAATCAAATGCAGAAAAACACATAAAAATAAAAAAAAAGAATTAAAAAAAATAAACCAGGCTGAATGGAAAGATATGTGAGTTTAACCCCTCAAACCACCATAAAACATCTCTAATTTCAGTGATGAGCTGCTTCTACCGGGACATTATTCGCCAGGTAATAAACGTTGCTGCTGCTGGATACTCTAAATTCGTCCCAGATCTCCAGGAAAATATCGAAGTTTTTTTCCATCTTGTCCGATAGGAAATACAATGCCCCGTATCCTTTTCCGGTTGAGGTCACTATGCTGTTTTTCTCTAAAACCTCAATGTGGTATTTTATTGTTTTGTAGTTTAGAGACAGTCTTTCTGCCAGCTGATTTGCATTGTAAGGACGGTTTTTTAGTTCATCTATTATTCTGGCACGGTTTAATCCGCCCTTGGTACCGGCCAGTAATTTCCATAGGAATTTTCTCAACTTACAAACCCCCTATATATTAAATATCTTTTTTACGTCCTTCTATAATTCTTAAATTTAATTTCAGGTATCTGATCATTAATTCGTAGAACCATTTAGACACGAACACCATGGCCACCACCAGAAGAATTCCCCCGATGGTTACCGCAAATCCACCCAGCATGGTGAATAGACTATCCATCAATACACTAGTGTTTGGACCAATCGACGGTGCCAAAAGCAATTTTGGGAAAATGAAGCTCAACAACGGTAACAGAACCCAGTAAATTCCTCCAAATATCATTACAAAACCAATCACGAACAGAGTAATTATGATAGCTACAACCACCAGAACGGGCACAGCCACAAATATCAGATTAAAAAGACCTAATCCCATTATTGCCAGTATTGCTTCTATTATGCTACCCACTGAGGGTTTATCCTCCGCCTTTTTGACCATATGATCGGCTTTGATCTGCTTGGCCACGTTTTTGGGATTTCCCAGGGCCTTTGAGATTTCTTCTTCAGTTCTGCCCTTTTCCATACCAATTGTAAAGTGCTCTTCGTAGTCAGAAATTATGTCTTCCCTGTCCTCCTTTGGAAGTTTTCTCAGGAGTTTTCTAAGTTCCTTTAGATATTCATCCTTATTCATCCTTAATGGCCCCCGAATCATTCGTAATTTCAGAGTATAATAAATTATTAACACCTACGGAGAAACTCCGCCATTCTTTAACTAATTCTTCTTTTTTAACCTTACCCAACGTAGTCAACTGGTAATATTTTCGAGGAGGGCCCCCCTGGGATTCTTTCAAATATGAATCCAGGAATCCCTCCTTTTTCAACCTTTTAAGAAGTGGGTAAATGGTTCCTTCAGAAATGGAGATATTTTTGGAGATTTCATCCACCATTTCATAACCATAACAGTCTTTTCTGTCAAGAAGGACCAGAACACAGAGTTCTAGTACCCCCTTTTTAAATTGAGTGTTCATGATCATCACTGCATCTTACAAGGTACTGTATAATGCAAGGTACTATTTATAGTTTAGGACCAGGTGTTGATCACACCACTCCCGATATTAAAAAACCACAACCTATTTGAAAAAACCATATAAATTGATAATGTGATAAAATAAAGAATTTATGGATATTTTATCTTTTAAAAAATGATTTTAATTCATATTTTATAAAAATCACTGCCTAAAAAATATAAAAAAAGAAAATAAGATCAGTGCTTCAAGTAATCTGACGTGGAAGACAGTGATTTTACTGTTACCTCTGAATTTTTCCGGATTACGAATTCACTGAGCCCTACCTTTGACTCCGGGTTTTCCCAGTGATAAGTGTACCCCAATCTTGTCCAGGGTAATCTTTTGGTAAAATAGGAGTAGCGGGTATTGTTCAGGAACCATATTTTGTAGGAGATATCTGTGTTATCCGGGAAGTATAACTGGGCCACTGTATCATTTATCTCATTATCAGCCGAAGGTCGGAATAAATCAACGGGTTTAACCCATAACTCCACAAAATAGGAGTTATTTGTATCCGGGGGTAGGCCTAAAAGCTGGGCAACCTCTAATCTAGGATCCCCACCAGAAGGGGGATGAGCGGTAAAATAATTTTTCACCTCGGGATAGGCCGTCACCCAGGTATCACCCCAAGAGGTTTTGATACTTTGCCCTATCGGATAGCTAGACGGATACTTAGTCCATGCAACCATTAGAACCCTTTTATCCGCACCCTCCACCTGCCAGGATAGATTATTATTGGATTCAACAATGGGAGTGAGATTATTATAAATATCATCCCCATCGGGAAACATGGCATTAAATACCGCCCCTCGATAGAAAAAATCATAACCAGGGCAGTTACTAGTAGTGTATACACCAGCAGTTAATATCAAAACCGATAACAACACCAAGAACAGTGCAGATCTTCTTATTTTCATTAAAAAGCCCCATTATCTTAAATTCATTTTAAATAGATTTACAATCCATTATTTACATTTTTTAAGCCCTAATCATTAATCACTTTCATTTATTAAATACTCAGCTACAACCAGCATTTCATAGTCTTCCGTGGTTAAAGGATCGTTTCTACTGAATTTGCCGAGTTTACATCCGTAAATATCTACAGGGTTGAAGTTCAAAGATTTTAACAACCAGGTTATTTCGGAGGGAACGTAGTATCGTTCATTACAGTTTAAATTAAGGACCTTACCTTCATCATCTTCTATTTCCATCTGGTACTCATCCCGGAAGGTCATTAAATTAAATGAGTTCTCCCTATTGGTTTGAGATTCAGAATTAGAGTTTATGAAATCTTTAACTGAATGGAATAAGGGGAAAAGCCCATTTAAGGTGGTGAATATTAGTTTACCTCCCTTCTTTAATGATCGGCTGGCACTTTCCAGTATCTGGAAGTTCATTTCATCGGTTTCCATGAGGGGGAATCCACCCTCACACAGCATGACCACCAGGTCAAACTCTCCCTGGAAGGGAAGTTTTCGAGCATCGGCCTCTATAAAATCAATTACCACTCCCGATTCTGCTGCCTTTTCTCTGGCCTTTTTGAGCATTTTTGCAGATAAATCAACACCTGTAACCTGGTAACCTCGTTTAGTGAGTTCAATGGCATGTCGACCTGTTCCACAACCCACGTCTAATATTTTACAGCTTTTATTATGGTTTATTTCTGATTCGAGAAAATCGACTTCTCCAACTGTTCCTTGGGTGAATGATTCATCTTCATATTTATCTACGAAATTTTTGAAAAGTTTTTGGTACCATTGTTCCATAATATCATCCTTAAATAAGATTTAACTGTAATATAGAATTTAGATCTCCTTTTGTATTAATTTTAACTTTACCCTGTTTTAAAATGGACATAGTTTACCATACGAATAGAAAAGTTTAAATAATTAAACTTTTACATTTACTATTAACAGTGTAAAGTGAATTGCTAAAATAAGTAAAGTAATAGTGAAAAGACGGAAAACCTTAACATGTATTTTTATTGGAAGATCTACGGCCTAAACAGGTGATCCTCATAAGATACAAACACAACACACACCTTTAATGGCTACTAAACCACACCTTAACTGTAGATCTTCCATTACCCCTATATTTTTAGTTTTTTTATAAAGAAAGGTTAAGAACTAATTTTGTGATTATAATCAACTCTTAAAACAGTTCATCACCACTACGGTGGTCAAAAGCAGGGTGCAGATCAAAACGTACTGCTCCTACCACTGCTTTTCCCTTCACTGCCCGGGCAATAAGAGCAGTTCCTTCACTCCCAAACCCGGCACATAGTTCAATGGCAGTCACACCATCAGCAACCAATTTTTGGGCAGTTTCTTCTGCTTCCTGATAATTTTTAACACCAACCACCGAAAGTTCAATTACTGGTGATTCAATTACTGCACAGTGCTTTTGCGGATCAGCTTCCGGAGCAACAAATATAAATGCGGCTTTAGTTGTCATGTTTTTTATTTAATGCCCTAACCTGTTATTTAATACTATCATACGCTAATAATTAGATCCTGATTACGTTTTAATTAAGGAAAGGGTATCTGCATCAGGAAGAACTAACTAAGCATGATAAATATTGTGTTATCCGCAAGTATTTGAGGTTATTTTATGACCCATCTGATGACTAAATTTAAATACAACCCATTAAAACCACTTTTAGAATCAGATGACCCGGCAGTTGCATATTTTACCCGAAGAGACATTCTGGAAGAATGGGTGGATCCAGTCACTAAATTGTGGAATTTGCCCCCGATCCAGAAACTCCTAATAAAACAGCTTGATGACGGTTCATGGCCAGCCAAAGGCAAAACTAAACATACCGGCGTTAAATATTCATTAATTGAAACCTGGAAAGCTTTGAGATTCTTAATCCAACAGTACCAGATGAACAACACCCATCCTGCCATCAGGAAAGCTTCGGAGTATGTATTTTCCTGTCAAACTGATGAAGGAGACATCCGGGGAATTTTAGCCAACCAGTATGCCCCCTATTACACCGGGGCATTGATGTACCTACTTATCCTGGCAGGCTACGCAGATGACCCCCGTATTGAAAAAGGGTTCAGATGGCTCCTCAAAATGAGGCAGGGTGATGGGGGCTGGGTAATTGGCAGCCCGGGTATCACTGGTATTACCCATCTTAACCGCCAGGAACTTTACGATTTAACTTCCAATGAAAATAGGGAAACTGCCCGGGCCTTGGATAAATCCCAGCCTTTCTCCGCAGCAGGTACAGGGATGGTTCTCCGGGCATTTTCTGTTCATCCTTCTTACAAAAAATCCAAGGCAGCCCGGACTGCTGCCCTGCTTTTAAAGTCAAAATTCTTTAAAAAAGACAACTGGACCTCTTATCAACATCCAGATAACTGGTTAAGATTCCAGTATCCATTCTGGTGGACCAATCTGGTCACGGCCCTGGATTCACTTTCCCTGATGGGTTTTTCCCCCGAAGATTCAGACATTGAAAATGCATTGAACTGGTTAGTTAACCATCAGGAATCGGACGGTTTATGGAAGGTGTCCTATTCCCGAATTCACAAAGAACCGGATAAAAAGAGAACGTTAACATCCCGATTATGGGTTACTCTATCCATCTGTAGAATTTTTAAAAGGTTTTACTCGGATTTTTAATCACTCTTAATTAAAGATGGGAAGGGTAACCACGGAGAAACTGGTTGATTAATATTTCCGAACTTACAAAAAGAAATGTTCAGAATAGATTGAATAACTTGATAAATCGAATATCTTACGTTTACTGGAGGATTATCTCAAATGTTATACAGAAACTTTGGAAAAACTGGCAAGAAAGTTTCCATACTTGGTTTTGGATGCATGCGCCTTCCCATACTGGATGGGAACCCGGAAAGGATAAATGAACCCCTGGCAACAGAGATGCTGCACCACGCCATAGACCAGGGTGTGAATTATGTGGACACTGCTTATCCCTATCATGGCCTCGATGCCACCCAGGGTGGTCAGAGCGAGATCCTACTGGGAAATGCACTGAAAGATGGATACCGTGATGAGGTGTACTTATCCACTAAATTACCCAGCTGGTTGATAAACAAAAAGGAGGATCTGGACTATTATCTTAACGAACAGCTCCGGAGGCTTCAAACTGACCGTATTGACTTTTACCTCCTCCACGGCCTGGGACAGAGAACCTGGGAAACTTTGACCAGTCTGGATGTTTTCCAGTTTCTGGACTCAGCCCGGGAAGATGGTCGGATAGGATACGCTGGTTTTTCATTCCATGATGAACTTAAACTATTCAAAGAGATAGTGGACTCTTATCCCTGGAGCTTTTCCCAGATACAATACAACTACATGGACCAGGACTTCCAGGCCGGGAAAGTCGGCCTGGAATACGCTGCATCCCAAGGTTTGGGAACCGTGGTTATGGAACCACTGCGTGGTGGTTGCCTGGTGAGAAATATTCCCTCTGATATTCAGGCTATATGGGACAGTGCCCCGGTTAAAAGAACACCAGCAGAATGGGCCTTAAGGTTCCTCTGGGACCAAAGTAAAGTGAACATTGTTCTAAGCGGCATGAGTACCCTGGAAGATGTTAAAGAGAATCTAAGGATTGCTAATGATGGACAAACCCACAGTTTGACTGAAAGTGAGAGAGATTTGATAGAAAAAGTTCGGAAGACTTATAAGGCCCGGACACACGTTGGTTGTACTGCCTGTGGTTACTGCATGCCCTGTCCCGAAGGAGTGGACATTCCCCTGAATCTAAACCTGTTAAATGATGTTTATCTATATCAGAACCTGGAAAAACCCTCGGGAAATTACAAGTTCCTAAAAGCTAAGGGAGGCAGTGCATCATTCTGCACCCAATGCGGTGAGTGTGAGGAAAAATGCACCCAGAACATAGCAATAAGCAAATATCTCCAGGAAACTGTGGAAACCTTTGAACAAAATAATGAATAAATTGGCAATGGTTGAATCTAAAGTTTTAAGTTCTTTAACATTGTTAATAATTGAAATCCCTTAAATCAGGGATTTTATTTAAAAACCAGATTCAACTGAGAATTAAAAAAAATAAATTCCCATAAATTAACCACGAAACGTATGTTAATACGAAGATATCCCTCTAAAGTAATAAAAAACTAAAAAAAATAAATAAATTTTTAATTTTCAAACTTTAATTGATTCCGCCATCGCAAACCATGTTAAAAATAGTTGAATTGGACTTACTAAAAAGTTAATCCATTAATTAATCACCGGAATACCGTTTGAAACCGCTTAAAATTAACTTTTTACCGAACATTTTTTAAGGTATGCCCAAGAAAAATTTACCCATGCACCCAGAAAATGATGAAAATCAACCAGTAACAATCCGAACCCCCCAAATAAAAGACGGAAATCAAATTTATCATTTGGTAAAAAAAAGCAGACCATTAGAGATCAACTCTGTATACAGTTACCTCTTGATATGTACTCATTTTGACCATACCAGTGCAGTAGCAGAGTGGAATGATAAAATAATAGGTTTCATATCCGCTTACATTAATCCGCACCAGGAAAACAACCTTTTTATATGGCAGGTGGCGGTGCTCCCCACCATGCGTGGTCAAGGCCTGGCCACCCAGATGATAGAAAATATCCTCCACCGAAAAGAAACCCAATCCATTGAATTTATTGAAACCACAGTGACCCCCACCAATGATGCTTCCATGGCTTTATTTGAGAATATCGCATCTAATCTGGATACAAATTTAGAGAAAACATCTTTTTTTACCCCAGAAATCTTTGGCAATCCACCTCATGAAGAAGAGTTACTTCTCCAAATAGGACCCTTAAATAGGTAGATAATGAAGGAAATTAAATAAAATAGATTGAAATCAGCGTGATATGATGAAAACATTCAAGGAACACGAATCACAAGTACGTAGTTATATAAGAAGTTTCCCTGCCATATTCCAGAAAGCCAGAGGTGCCACATTGATTGATGAACAGGGAAAAGAATATATTGATTTTTTTGCAGGTGCCGGGACATTGAACTATGGACATAATAATCCACTGGTTTCAGAAGCCCTGATTAACTATTTAAAAGAGGACTACATTATCCACGGCCTGGATCAGGCCACCACCGCCAAAAAAGTATTCTTAGAAAAATTCTACGACACCATCCTGCAACCAAGACACATGGAGTATAAAATACAGTTTACAGGGCCAACTGGTACCAATGCCGTTGAATCAGCATTGAAATTAGTTAGAATGGTTAAAGGAAGATCCAATATCATTGCCTTTACCAATGCCTTTCACGGTCTGACCATGGGTTCCATGGCAGTAACTGCCAATGAATTCTATAGGGACGAAGCATTCATCAACCGGGCCAATGTGAGTTTCATGCCCTTTGATGGATACCTAGGAGAAGATGTTAACACCGCACACTACCTCCGGAAGTTTCTGGAAGATCAAAGTAGTGGTGTGGACCTGCCGGCAGCGGTACTACTGGAGACCATCCAGGCAGAGGGTGGTATAAATGTAGCCAGTGATGAATGGCTGAGAGAAATCGAGCAGATATGTAAAGATTTTGATATACTGCTAATTGTGGATGATATCCAGGTAGGAAACGGTCGAACCGGGACTTTCTTCAGTTTTGAAAATGCCGGGATCAACCCGGACATTATCACCCTTTCCAAATCAATTGGAGGGGGCTTACCCTTATCCATGGTGCTGATGAAAGGAGAACTAGACCAGTGGAAACCCGGAGAACACACCGGAACATTCCGGGGAAACAACCTTGCTTTTGTGGCAGCCACAGAGCTTTTAAGCTACTGGGAAAATGATAATCTCTCTAATGCTGTTTATAACAAGGAAAAAATTATTAAGGAAAAATTAACGGGAATAAAAAACCAATACCCTGAAATACAGGCAGAGGTGCGTGGTCGTGGCATGATATACGGACTTAAGGTTCCTTTAATGGGTTTCTGTAGCAATGTGTCTGAAGAAGCATTTTCACAATATCTGCTCATTGAACTGGCTGGTGCCAACGATGATGTGCTTAAACTCCTACCACCCCTAACCATTGAAAATGATCTTCTCCAGGAAGGACTGCAGATAATAGAAGATTCTGTACAGGCAGTTATGGAAAGAAGGGAAGCTATACTTGAGGGTTTAAACCATGATAGTCAGAACCATGGATGAAGTTGAAGGCACTCCCCGGGAAGTTTTCGCTGAAAACGGGAACTGGGTTAGCAAACGTTTCCTGCGGGAAGAAGACAATATGGGCTTTTCCCTCAATGAAACCATAATCTACGCCAACACTGAAACTTTGATATGGTACAAAAACCATTTAGAGGCGGTTTACTGTGTGGATGGTGAGGGAGAGATAGAAACCACCGAAGATGGCACGGTATATCCCATCAAACCCGGCACAATGTACGCCCTTGATAAAAACGACCGGCACTACCTCCGGGCTTACAACAAGGATCTGCGGCTTTTATGTGTTTTTAACCCCCCACTGGTGGGGGATGAAGTCCATGACGAGGATGGTTCTTACTGATGCCCCAAAAAATGCCCCCCTAGTGATTTTATCTTACTTACCCGATGATAAACCACATTTTTTAAACAACCCTTAAAGAATGATAACTATAATTCTGGTGTTCTTTTCAAATTCCCCGCAAAGTCCTCGGCGTCTTTAAGATCCCTGGCATTGGGTCGGCCCTTATTCATTCCCCCAAACAGTTTCAAAAAACTATTGGTGTTAAAACCCTTACACTGGAATTCATCAACGATCACGTACCCCTTTGATTCTAGTTTTTCCCGGAGTGCAGCGTGATCCTGGTATGCCTTGGATTTCCCAGTTATTCCACTAGTTGAAAAGAGAAATGCTTTCTCATCCATCACCAGATGTAGTTTATCCGCCAGTTCTAGCAGATATTCATGGTGTTTGGCACTGTAAATCCCGGAGCCGAAACCTACCAAGTCATACTCCAGAAGCGTATCTGGATCAATTTCATTTGGTTCTTTTATCGGTGCATTAAGAACTTTAGAAAAAACTTTAGCTATTTTCAGTGTATTTTGATGATGATATGAATATAAAACCAGTAAATTTTTCTGTGGCAACTGATCCATCTTTCCTTCTTTTTCCATTCTTTTCCACCCCTTACTTCATTCCCCTTTTAAGGTCTTATCCACATCCCCGGAAATTATACAAAAAAATAAAAAAAATCTGGATTTATTCCAGATTTAATTTGATTGAACCAATTTTAGGTGCCAGGTAGTTGTATAGAATGGCAATTAACGCGGTTTCTATGAAGTAGGTGATGAAATTGGTTATAAATTCACCATAGTTTCCAGACAATATGCCTGATATGAGACCTAACAATGTGAAAACAAGGGCTACTGCTAGGGCTGTTGGTAGTACGGGTATGTGTCTAAGTTCATGTAGGCTTCCAGTAATTTGACCGAAGTCCAACTGGATTTTAGCTACTCTGGTGACTATGTAGTTGTAGAACAGTGCGAATAAAGCGTTCCAGATGAATCCAAATACAAACATCAGTATGGGCAGGCCGATTATTAAAACCAGGGCCACGATTATCCCCGCAGCTCCAACTTCTGCCCCACCAGGTAACGCTGCACCCGAAACATTGGTTATGTTGGCGGTTATGTTAGCTGCTGCCGGCATGGTGCTGACTGCACTGATAAAGGATAAAAGAGGTGAAATCACCGCTGCTAATACCAATCCAACTATAAAGGCCCATATAGCCCCAATGGCAGACTGGATCAGGGAAAATGAGATCACTGGAATTTTTTCCACTTCATTACCCTCTAATTCCAACTTAACTCCACCTAATTTAGGCACTAACAGGTTGTAAAGCAGCACTGAGAAAAAGCTTACCACTATAGTACTGAAAAATGCCCCGATGGGTAGGAGAACAATTAAAGGTATCCCCAGTCCAGTCACTAGATTAAACTGCCCTATTTGAGGGATTAATCCTGTGGCCTGTACAATAATCAGGGCAATTAACATCACCACTGCACCAATAAAACCCAAAATTCCGTATATTGAAGCTGACATCCGGGTAAAGGGTGTCAGTTTAATAGATTTAATTTCTTTTACATCTACCATTTCTTAATCTCCTTTTTTTATTTTTAACTCAAAGGTGGTTCAAACCATACCTCCCCTACGGGGAATCCTTTGAATTTTTTTGAGTTCTTACCGTTACTTAATTTTAGTTTAAACACTTAAAAGAACTTTTTCCAAAATTTACTCAGCATTTATTCTTCTTTCCCTCCAAATTCGATCCGAATTAAGGCATCCCTGGATTTTCCAATGATAAAAAATCAGGACACAGACTTCCAGAAAAAATAGGTTTTAATAGTTGGATATCTGAAATAACAAAAAAATATTATTCCCTGGTAATCATTAAAAGTAGTGCCAGGGCCGTGAATTCCAGTCCTAAAAATATTAAAGGTAACAGAGCATTGATGATGGTTGCCGGAGGATTGAATACGAAATAGACTGAGAATAAGATGTTTTGAACCAGGAAGAGTGAGGCAAATAACACCAGGGTAGTGGTGAATTTGGACTTCACCTTAAGGTATCGCTCCACATAGACGTAGAGCATTCCAATTAAAAGGATAATATTGGCAATACTGGTTATCAAAGCAGATGCTTTAACCAAAGCAAGCAGAGTGGGTATTAAATTTAAAATACCATACAAATTAATTTCCATTAACATCTTTTACACCTTATCCTTTTAATTTCGTTTATTGTGGCTTATTCTTCCTTAAATTCTTCCCAAATCGACAGGAATAAGTTATAATTTTTTTCCATCTCATCTGAAAGGAAATACAAGGCACCATACTTTTCTCCAGTGGATTCAACTAAGTTGTTTTCCTCTAAAATATCTATATGGTGTCTGATGGTTTTATAATCCAGGGAAAGTTTTTCAGCGAGTTTATTAGCATTGTAGGGCCTTTTATTCAGTTCAACTATTATTCTACCACGGTTCTCCCCGCCTTTATTTCCCGCAATTAACCACCATAAAAACACTTTCTTCATAAAGGACTCCTGCAAATGGATCAAAGTTATTAATGCGCATTATTATATGAATCCGTGAATAGATTTTTTATCACAATATAGATATAAATAATATTATGAATGTTTTAAATCATTTTTGTCTAGCAATATCCTCCACTGTGGCATAAGGATGGGAATACCTCCCATTAACTTCAGTATAAGTTTTTAAAAATCGTGGGGATTTAATCTGGATGGCTTGCTGTGGGCAATAATTGATACATGCATAACAGGAAAAGCATGGAATCTCTTTCTGCCATAACGGTTCTTCGTTAATTAATTTTATTTTTTCTGAGAGGCAAACCTTTTCACAAGTCCCACAACTCACACACTTTGAATCAGAATAAAATTGTACACTGTAAAATCTATTAAGAAAGGGAAGAAAAACGGATATAATCGAGAATGCAGGCATGTCACTAGTAAATGTTGTATCTTTTTTGCGGCTTTGTTCTTTATTTAAAATAATTTTCTGGATTAAATCCAGACTATTTTGGACTTCAACATCGAGATCAGCTATTTCTTCTTCTGTGGCTTCATGCCAATCATCGAATTTAGGGTCATTACTGGCCATATTGACTGAAAAAAATGAATCCAAAAGTTTACCCTTTTTCTTCAATCGATTCTCTACATCAATAAATGCTCTATGAGGGGTGCCAAACCTAGTTGCTATGGCAAAAATATATTCTGCGGATTTTAAGTCCAATTTATCTATAAATTTTCTTACTGGTCCGGGGGACATTGCCATGTGGATGGGAAAAACAAAACCAACTGTATCAGCACTGATTTCAATCGTTTCTTTATCTAGAAGCCTGATTAAAGGAATTAATTCTGTATCTGGAATTCGTTTTTTCAACTCTCGGGCTACATGAAGCGAATTCCCTGTGCCTGAAAAATAATAGATCTCAACGCCCATGATAACCCCCGTTTAATTGAAAAATTTAAAAAAATTAGAATAATACACTGAATCTTCGAATTAACTCCTCAATCTTTTCATCAACATTGTCTCTCCATATTATGATGTCTGTTCCCACCACAGTCCCTCCTTTGGACTGACAGATTTTTTTCATTTTACTGATGGCCTTATTTCCCCCAGTCCAGTTAAAAGGCAGCCCTTTTGTGACAAAACAGGCAATTTTTTTATCCTGCAGAGATTGAATCTGCTCCAGATAGGCTGCCATAGCCGGTGCAAGGTTAAATGCGTGCACTGGAGAACCGAATACCAGTGCATCATAACTCTGTACATCGGGTTGATTCTGGAAGGTGACGTTCTTGGACCCTGGATTCACATCACCCCCTGTGGTTACCCGTTCAATATCTACCAAATGTCCATTGGCCTGTAATTTTTCCTGTAGTTTTTCCGCCACAGAATAGGTGTGCCCAGTTTCAGAATAGACTACAATTCCTATTTTCATACAAAAACCCCCTTTTTAACGATTTTTTTATTAAAGTTCCTTAAATTCCAACACTATTTCCCCTAATCAGTGCCCTGACCAGCTTTGAAAAGAGATTTATCTAAAAGTGTCTTGTTCGTCTGTATATGTATTACTTAATAATAAAATTTTCAATGGTTTAATCATCTTTTAAAATCAATCCCCGACATTATTTTGCAGCTCTAATTTTTTAATTATAAAATAAACTATTTTATATAAGAGTCTGAACTAGCCCTTCACTGAATTTTAATTGGACGAAATTTGTTTTGATGTAGTCTACAGTAACTTATCAAACGAAAAATCAGAGTTCTACCGTTGAAAAATGATGGAATACTCATTCTACAGTTGAAGTTTAAGAATTTGAAATAGTCTACAGTTAAAGATCCAGTGTCAAAAATAGGTCTTTTGTCAAATAAAGAGAAGCGTTTCTATTTATTTTAACGTTTAGTTAAAGTAAAAAAAGTTAAAATTAAAAAAAAGTTTAAAAATGGAGAATTATCTCCATTCTGTAGGTTATTCCTTGGTTTTATCCTCATCTGGATTGATTTTGATTACTTCCAGCTCATGGATGTACCTTTCACCACGAAGAGCAGATAGTATAGCTGACAGACCACAGAAGAAAGCCCCAATATAGAATGAAACTCTCAATGAGGGCATGAAAGCTTCAGCCAGTGTGGATGGGAACCAGGTAGTTCCAGTTAGGGTAGTTAAGGTTGCCGGAGGTATGTGGCTAACCACTGCTGAGGGTACACTGCTTAAGATGGTTTCAACCGGGTTGTAACCCAGGAATGCCGAGAACAGCGCTCCAGTTGGTGGTATGTTACTGAGGACTGGGGCCAGTTGTACTGCCCCAATATTTACCAGGGAGGAGGCAATGGCATCCGGGAAGCGCTGGGTTATTCCCACAATGACTATGGTGAAGAAAATAGCCATACTGGCAGTGAAAGCCGTGTTCATTATGGTGGTCAGCATGCCGGAAGCTACACCCCTTTCCTGGGGAGGTACGGAGTTCATTATGGATGCGCTGTTTGGTGAACCGAACATCCCACTGCCCAGTCCCATGAAGAACAGGGTTAAACCTAATTCCCAGTAATTAAAGTTATAAGGAAGTGCGGCTAAGGCCAAAAATCCGATGGTGTTCATTACCATCCCTATGGTGGCGATCCAGCGGGGGCCGTATTTATCGGAGAGTATTCCAGAGATGGGCCCCATTATTATCACTCCCAGGGTGAGGGGTAACATGTAAACTCCAGCCCAGAATGGGGTGGATTCATAGCTGTATCCATGTAGAGGTAACCATATCCCCTGGAGAAGAAGTATGAGCATGAACATCATACCTCCCCTGCTCAGTGAACTAAGGAAACCAGCAACGTTGGCGTAACTGAACATTTTTATCTTGAAAAGGTCCAGTCGGAACATGGGGTTTTCCACTTTACTTTCCACCACTGGGAAGAGTGCCAGGAGGATGAATCCCCCTATCATTGAGACCATGACCCAGGGGTTGTTCCAACCCATGGCGTCACTGCCGTAGGGCATTAATCCGTAGGTTACTCCCAGTAGGAGTATGGTTATACCTGAGACGAAAGTGAGATTTCCCCAGATGTCCAGTTTGGTTTTGGGGGCACGGAGTGAGACTTCTTTAAGTTTGAAGGTGGACCAGACTGTCCCTAAGATTCCAAAGGGTACACTTACCAGGAATACGTATCTCCAGTCGAAGACCGCCAGTATTCCTCCCAGGAGGAGTCCCACAAATTGGCCAGACATAAGGGCCACCATGTTTATACCAAGGGCCTTTCCTCTCTCACTCACCGGGAAAGCATCGGTTAGTATGGCCGAACTGTTGGCCATGGTCAGGGCACTGCCCACAGCCTGAACTATCCTGAAGAGGATGATTTCTATGGCTCCGGCATCACCAGTGGACGGGGTAAGGTAAAGCAGTATTGAGCCTACGGTAAATATCAAAAATCCCAGTTTAAAAAGCTTCACCCGACCGTACATATCTGACAGCCGCCCGAAACTCAAAAGCAGGGTGGCGGTTACCAGTCCGTATCCCATCAGTATCCATAAAAGATACTGGAAAGAGGTTAAAGGGTCAATGTGAATGCCGTTGAAGATAGCGGGAAGAGATATCAGGGTTATGCTACCGTTGATGGTTCCCATCATGGAGGCAATTATAACGTTGAATAGTGCTATCCATTTATAATCCAGTCCTTTTTTTCCTTTATCTTCTGATGAGCTGAGAGGCGAATTGCCCCCTTTAGAAACGTTATTATTCATCCAGGTTTTCCTCCGTGCCATGCAGCTTGGTCAAAGCTTTAATGGTTAATTTTTTTAATAATTCACTTATTCTATTCTTTTCAGTGTCAGTTAATCCTTCACTCATTGAATCTTCCCAATCCTGAATTATGCCGAGTATATTGGGCATCAATGCTTTGCCCTCGGGTGTGAGGTAAAGAAGGTATCTTCTACGGTTTTCTGGATCAATCCTGCGGCAGATGAATCCCTTGTCTTCCAGTTTTTTCACTCCCCGGGCCACAGTCCCCTTATCTATAAAGAAGTGGGTGGCCAGATCTTCCTGTGTCTGACCTTCCTTCTTGTAAAGTCCAATTAAATAGAGAAATTGGCTGGCAGTAACATTCAAACTTTTCAGTTCATTGTTCAGATACATCATTCGAGTTCTGTGGATTATGGAGACGAAAATACCCAATGGAACATCGTTAAGATCATTTTCGCATATTTTTTTAATCTTATTCACAATTAACACCAGAAAAAGTGATTTTAGAAAAAATTGATACAATATTTGATGTAATTACAGAGTTAGATCTGATACTATATAAATATGTTGCTTATGCAACAATTGTATAGACAACAAGAATCAGAGTGTGTTTTCATAATGTGAAATAACCCCGGAAGTTAGTAATTAGAAAAAAAGTGCCATATGGCATCAATAAATGTTAAAAAAACCATAAATATTTAGTATTTGAGTAATTTACAGTTCTTTAACCATAACTGTCCTATTTTCATTGTTGTAAAACCCATTTTTAAGATAAAAAGTCTCAGCAGGTATTCCTTTATTGGTTAAAAGTATAACGCGAGTGTATCCTGCTTCACGCAGGACCTTAAACAGGAGATTTACTGTTTCACCACCAATACCATTCCCTTGCCTCTCATTTTCAACAAATAATTCATCCACAAAGAACTCCTTCCCCCTCCACCAGGATCTTTGATGCCCCAGACAGACCGCCACGATTTTAGAATTCTCACCCATTACAAATCCTTCAAAAACCGGGTTTTCCACCAGTTCCTTTAAATATTTTCGGGATTGTTCCCAGGACCCCCATTCATCGTACCAGGGATCAGCAAAAAACACCTTTTTAAAAAGGAGGGCACATTCATCCAGGTCTTGCCGGGTGAATTTCCTGAAATTCAGTTCATTGTGGAATTTAAACTCTTGGGAAATTTCATTTCCTGATTCATCCTGGAAAAAGTAATCCCAGTGACTTTTTAGGGAACTACCTTCAAAATGATCCTTTAAAGGATTGCTGGTAAAATGTTCTTTAACTGAAGATTTTATTGACATTCCATCCACCAATTCACTCAAAATCTATATTGTTAGAATATGAATACTTCACCAGATAGTTCATGGTCCCTTTTCAAAGATCATAAACAACTGGTCCGGTAAAAAATCATGTTTTTCCAGAAGGGAAAATCCAGCCTGTTTCATGACATCTAAAAGAACAATTTCTGAAGTGTAATGTCCAAAAATGCCGGTGAAACTGAGTTTCTTCCTATTGTAATCAATGAATGCTATTTTTCCGTTATCTTTCAGGGAACCCTTGAGGTTCTGGAAATATTCAATCTGGTTAGAGATGTGGTGGAACACGTTACGCAAGAAAAAGAGGTCCACTCTTTTTTCAGGTAACTTTATCCAGTCCGGATTAGCCAGAATAGTTTGTACGTTTTGAATGCCTTCCTTTTGAATATCATCCCCTATATACTCGAGAGATTTTTGATGAGTGTCAATGGCGTAGACCTGTCCCTTACTTCCCACTTCCCGGGAAAATTCACGGGTAAAAAATCCTCCACCACACCCAATATCCCCTACTACATCTCCGTTGTGAATATTAAGGTGTTCTATGATTTCAACAGGCTTATTTTTTGCTGAAGATGCTTCTCTGTTTAACATTTTCAATCGAAACTTAGTTAACATCTTGATCCCTCCCAGTTAACTCCCTGATACTGATTTAATGAGTCTCCCTGATTTTGAAAGATTAAAGAGGAGCATTGGTGAGTATAGTTCCCCAGTTAACCCTTGATCCTACCTCGGGAGTTACCAGCAAGTTTTTCTCTATTTTACCCATATCCGCCAGATAGGCCACTGCCTCGTGGAAGGAAACCCGGGGTCCATCATTTATTTCCCGGGCCTTGGGCATGGACAGTGCCTGGTATCCTTTTTCCTCAATCAACTTGCTTAAATGTGAGGTTATGGATTTTAACTGGCAATTTGTCACATCATAAGGATGTTTTTTACTTCGGGATAGTTCTTCCGGAGTCAAGTAGGGTAAAGTCACTCCAATTGAAATAGCTCGCGGATATTCCTCAATTAAGGAGCCGTATTTCTCAACCAGGGTGTTTTCAACCAGGGAAAGGTCTACCATGCCCAGGTAGTAATCCTCACACTCAGTTTCTATGACATTTCTGATCATGTTTTCACATTTCATGGTTCTATTCACCTCGATTCTATTTTTCTCTGATTAAAAGCCATTATTGGGTTTAATAATGGCAGTTCAGCAGAAGAATCCACTAAACTGCCCGTAACTGTTTAATTTAATTTTTCTCATCATCATCCATACTCTACCACCCGGTTTATTAGCGGGTCATTGACTTCCGGAAGAGTGGCACGGCAATGGCCATGGTAACCACTCCAAATCCAATCAAAATAACCATCTGATAGAGTACATCCCCAATTCCAGCGTTGAGGAGGATTATTTTACGCATGGCATCTGCGGCGTAGGTCAGGGGGATGAACTGAGATATGGTTTGCATGAACCCGGGCATCTGCTGGATGGGGTAAAACACACCTCCCAGGAAGATCATGGGAAACATCAACAGGTTCACGATCATGGTTCCCGATGCCTGGTCTCCCGACATGGAAATGGCCAGGATCCCTAATCCTATGAAGCTAAATATTCCCAGTAGGAGCATGAAGAACGCCAGTAAAAGGCTTCCCTGTACTGTAACTCCAAAGAGGAGCATGGCCAGGCCCAGAATTATGACACACTGCAGGAATCCCCTGATACACAGAGCAGCAGTTTTACCGATTATGACCGAAATTTGACTGATTGGTGCAGATAACATCCCATCAAAGGTTCCTAATTCTTTTTCCTTGGAGATGGCCTCGGGAATACCGGTCATGACCCCCATCATCACGATCATGATCATGAGACCCGGTGCCAGGAAGTTGAAGTAGTTGGTCTCCCCGGGTATGGTGGTTGAAACTTGAGGTACGTAGGGGAATATGATTGCCTGAGGGTTTATCTGCTGGTTGGTTTCTTTGGAAAGTTCTAAAACAGTAGCCTGGGCTTTCATATCGTTAAGACCATTTACGGTGCTGGATAAAACCTGTTGTATCTGGGTAGCACTCTGGGGGTTGCTGTTGTCAATGTATACCGTGAAATCTCCAGATTTGCCCGTGGTTAAGTTCTCAGTGAACCCCGGAGGTATGATAAATGCTCCGTATATTTTTCCCTGGTTGATCTGGGTTTTAGCCTCATCCACACTGGAATAGTTGGTAAAATCCATGAAACTGGTATTTTGATTCATTAAATCTAGCTGTGCTATGAATTCCTGGCTGGCCTGTCCTTGGTCCAGGTTGACTATTCCCATGGGCATGTGCTGCTGGGTGTTGCCGCTGGGGAAGATGAAACCGAACATTACCAAGAAGATCAGGGGCATCATGACCAGGGCTGCCAGTTGCATCTTGTTCCGCCGGAATTCCAGTAGGTCCTTGGCCATCACATGGTAACTGTCCTTCAGTATTTTAACTGCATCCATGATTTCACCTCACCCTCGCTTTGGGTGCCCTTCCATGCCCGTGTTGGACAGGAACTGCTTTTTCATTGGCCTGGTCACGCATCTCTTTACCGGTCACCACCAGGAACACGTCTTCCAGTGTGGATTCATTGCTGTTAGTCACCGAGGCAATGTTTCCTCCGGCACCGCGGATGGTGTCGATGATCTGGTTCAGGGCATCTTCTCCCTGGGCACTGATCTTCAAATTGTAATCATCCTGCTGGGACACCGCCGTGACCATTTCCAGGGAACGGACCTTTCCAATGAGTTCCTTGGTCAGGTTGTCGATTTTAACACCAAAAACCGTGGTGTCCCCGTGGGATATCATATTTTTAAGGTTCTGCGGAGTGTCCAGTGCAGCGATTTTACCGTGGTCAATGATAGCCACCCGGTCACTGAGTGCCTCTGCCTCGGTCATGGCATGGGTGGTTAAAATAACGGTCATCCCGCTTTGATTAATTTCCCGGGTGATGTCCCTTATGGAAAAGGTGGTCTGGGGGTCCAGACCCAGGGTGGGTTCATCCATGAATAGTATCTCTGGTTCCGGTAGAAGGGCCCTTATCACATTGATTCTCTGCTTCATACCCGTGGAAAACTTACTGATCTGGGTGTTTTTCCATTCTTGCATGTCTACCAGTTCCAGTAATTCATCGATCCTTTCTTCCAGTTTCTGTTTAGGCATGGCGTAGAGTTTTCCGAAGAATCTTAGGTTTTCAGCTGCGGTAAGGCGGTCGTACATGATCATCTTCTCCGCCACCAGGCCTATTTTCTGGCGAACCTGGTCTGATTCTTTGATCAGATCGTAGCCGGCAACTGTGGCTGATCCCGATGTGGGCTGGGCCAGGGTGCACAGCATTCTTATGGTGGTGCTTTTACCTGCACCGTTAGGGCCTAAAAACCCGAATATTTCACCTTCTTCTACATTCAGTGACAGGTCATCCACTGCGGTGAAATCACCAAATTTTTTGCTGAGGTGGTTGAGTTCAATGGCGTGTTCAGTCATATTCGCCTCCTTTCCTAACATTTGAGTAATTGAATTCTAATTTTTGAGTTGCAATTAAATTCGTTTTTTCTGTTTTAATCATGAAATTACATAGCTCACGCTAATTAGACGGTTAATTTACATTAAATAATAATGAAACACTGACAAATGCAGTGTTTTTTATTTTGAGTTTATAATTTGTGGTTATTCTAAGTTAAAGTGATAAATTTCCCCTATTCCTTCTGAATGGAATTTTTAATGGCTTCCAATCTCTGACTTAATTCCCCAATTAACTCCCCATGAGGGGCCAGTTTTTCTTCTTTGATATCTTCCAGGTAAGAAACATATCCTTCAATTTCCGTCAAGGCCCTGGTTATGGAGTATTCTCCACGATCCATCTTTTCATGGGGTTTAAAACGTCCGTAGAGTTTTGCCAGAATTTTTTTCCCCTTTTCAGTTAGTTCGTATTTGCCATCTTCGCGTTTTATTAAGAGTTCCTCGTTGACCATCTTCTTCAGCATAGGATATACTGAGCCCGGTGATGGTCGGTAATGCTTGCGACTGGGGCCATGTCCAGGATAGTGCATGGTACATGATTCCTGGTGTGCCTGGATGGCATCCATGATCTCTACCCCATTTCCCGGACCATTTTCGTCCAGAACATGGAGTATTAATACTCTTAACCCTCCTAAACGTTGCATCTGTTCCATTTTTTCATGGAATTCACTGTGCAGATTTCGAAAAGCATCCCACATATTGAATCATTACCTCCTTTAGATCACCATATTTTGTTTATCGTAATATCGATATTAAATCGTTAATTTGATATTATGGAATAGCCTATTTATGATTTAAATGGATTTAATGGCCTTTTTCCAACATGAATATCAAGTTACCGATATCGACTAATCGATATTAAGATGGACCTTATATAAATAGTTTGTGGTTTGAAGATAGTGATCACTATAATCAAGCCCGGAATTTAGAAAGGATGTGAAAAAAATATCCGGCCTCAAGTTAATCCCGACCTAGAAACACTACATCTTTAGATGAGAATTTAACGGTTTAATTTCATCATAAATAGGTTTTCCAGTTAAAAAATTCCTCAAAGTCTGGTTGAAGAGTTTAGGGGATTCCATATTCCACATATGGCCCTTTTTAGGTACAATATAAGCCTGTGAACTGGGTAGAAACCTATCCAAATCTCCAGCAGACTCTTTGATGACTTTGTAATCTTTTTCTCCCACCATAACCAGAACCGGCACATCAATCTTCCCCAATCCCGGCAGGGACCTGAAAAACAGGTTCTCGTGAAGAATTCTACGCAGGGCATCGCCACTGATCTGCAGGGTGGAATTCTGGAACTGGTCAAAATAGTCTTTGGAAATATTATAAGTCCGCATGTAGGCCTTTATAAAGAAGCGAGTATCCTTTACTGGTTCATAAGATCTAAACGTGTAATCCACTAGGTTCAGAAGTGTTTCGTTGTGGGAACTGGTGCGGAGCAGGGTTCCAGTAAGGAGTGCATGGTCCACTACCTCGGGGCGGGTGGCCAGAATCTGGACTGCAACCTGCGCACCCAAAGACAGCCCCACCAGATGGGCTTTTCCATTATGGGCCCTGTTTTGGATGAGATCCACCACCATTTCCGCGGCCCCGGCAATGGTGAAGGGTTTTACCCCGGAACTCTGCCCGTGTTCTGGAAGATCCAGAACCAGACAGTGATAATCAGGGAAGGCTTTCACCTGCTCATTCCATATCCAGCCAGCCAGTCCTTCTGCGTGGAGGAAGATTATGGTTTCAGGGTTTCCCTGACCAGTTTCTACGACATGTAAATCCATAAAAATCCCCATAATCTAATTCCCTCGAGATTAAAGAACATACTCCATGTTATATGCTCCTTTCTTCCAACCAAAGAGAGATATAATTCTTTCCTTGAATTTTTTAAAGCCGGAACGTTCATAAAGCCGGAGAGCGCCCTCATTTTCAATATCCACATCCAAGACTGCCCTTCGGCATCCCTTTTCCCGGGCCATTTTTATTCCCTCTTCCAGGATAAAGGAACCTATTCCCCGGCCCCGTGCACTTTCATCCACGGCTACTATGGCATAGTAGAAGTCCTCCTCCTCCAGATCAGATAGAAAGATGCTGTCTATTATTTCAATCATGGCCAATTTGAAGGCGTCAATTAGGTTAAAATTACCTGCAAAGAACTTAAATTCAGAGATGGTTCCCATTCTTTTCCCAGCAGAACAAACCAGGACCCCCATGATCTCCTGGTCATCATTGGTTACCACATAGGTATGTTCATTTCCAAGGTTGTTTTCCCCGATTTTGACCAGTTTTCCCAGTTTCCGTGAAGCACTTTTCTTGTTACCAAAGAAAAAGTCAAAGGTTTCAGCATCAGCTTCATAGATAAGTTCCCCTATCTTATAGGGGTTGTGATGGTTTAAATCCATTTTTCGAAGGTGCATTTATCATTGAACTCCTTTAAATGTTAATTTTAGTAAAGTAGAAATGCGAATCTTTTTTACGCAAATAAGGCCGGGGAGCACCCCAATTAAGTTGTTGTTCTTTACTAACAATATTTACACTTGAAATATACGGCTGAATTGATCAAATAGTATTATGATTAAATTATGATCATGATCACTATATCTCAGATTTAGGTAAACATGTTTACACTGGCAATGTATGGCTCAACTTGAAGTTTAGTATGACGTGTGGACCAATCATCCACATCCCGGATCCCCGGTTATTATACTCCCAATCTGCGTTTAAGGGTAAATTCTGGAGAATGGGAGAGTTTTAGATTTAACAAATTATATACCCTGATACATATAAATTAGAAGGTGTATGGAAACCAAAAGAATGGTACTCCTGGACATTGATTATGTCACCCGGGACGATAAAGCAGTGATAAGATTATTTGGAAGGGAAAAAACCAGTGCAGAGGGTAAATCCATCATAGTACAGGACAATGGATTCAAACCCTACATCTACGTGGACCCCCTCAACCGGGATCAGTGCCGTGAACAGTTAAAAGATCTGGATGTGGTACTGGTGGAAGAGGTTAAAATGAAGGATCTGGGTCGTGAAAAAGAATTCTTGAAGGTTACCTTCAACCATCCCCAGGATGTTCCCAAGTTAAGAGATAAAATACTGGATTTGAGCCAGGTCAAGGATATTCGGGAGCATGATATACCATTTTACCGCAGATATCTCATAGACAAAGGACTATTTCCCATGGCAGAGGTGGAAATAGAGGTTGAAGAGGCCTCTCCCCAAACCTGTACTATTCCCCTGGATATTGACACTCAGGTCATGGATTTAACAGGAGAAATCCGACCCATAAGCTCTGATTTTCCGGATCTTAAGATTTTAAGTCTGGATATTGAAGTCTACAATCCCGATGGTATGCCCAACTCCGAAAAGGATCCCATTATAATGATCAGCCTTTCCAGTAACCGAGGTCTGAGGAAAGTGCTGGCCACTGCCGAGTCACCCCTGGACTTTGTGGAGACACTGCAAGACGAGGCAGAGATGTTAAGGAGATTCACGGCCATTGTGGAAGAGGAAGACCCCGATATTCTCATTGGTTACAACTCCGACAACTTTGACTTCCCCTACATCCGGGACCGGGCCAGCATCCTGGAGGTTCCCCTAACCCTGGGTACCGATGGTTCGGGGATTAAATTTATGAAGAGAGGTTTCACCAACGCGGCCCTGGTAAAAGGCAGGGTCCATGTTGATCTCTATCTCATAATGCGCCGTTACCTCCAGCTGGACCGTTACACCCTGGAAAGGGTTTACCTGGAGCTTTTCGGTGAAGAGAAATACGACATCCCCGGGGATGAGATCCACCAGTACTGGGACGACTGCGGCCCCAAACTGGAAAAATTATGCCATTATTCCCTGGATGATGCTGTGGCTGTTACTGAAATTGGGGAAAAGATGATACCTCTGACCCTGGAACTCACCCGTATTGTGGGGCAGCCCTTCTTTGACATGGCCCGCATGGCCACTGGCCAGCAGGTAGAATGGTACCTGATTCGCAAAGCAAATCAGCAGAAAGAAGTGGTGCCCAACAAACCATCAGCATCCCAGTACTCCAACCGGAGGAGTAAACGGGCCAGTGGAGGCTACGTGAAGGATCCAGTTAAGGGATTACACGAAAAAATTGTTTACTTTGACTTCCGGAGCCTGTACCCCAGTATCATCATCTCCAAAAACGTTTCCCCCGATACCCTGGTGGATGAATGCAACCCGGAGGAGTGCCATATTTCCCCAGAAAGAGGATACATGTTCCTCAAGGAACCCCCGGGATTTGTTCCTTCCATCATCGGAAACATTCTCACCGAGAGGGTGCGTCTTAAAACCCTCATGAAGGAATCAGAAGATGAGGAGGAGAAAAAAATCCTTAACGTGCAGCAGGAGGCATTGAAAAGATTGGCCAACTCCATGTACGGAGTTTACGGTTACTCTCGGTTTAGATGGTACCGTCTGGAATGTGCCGATGCCATCACTGCCTGGGGGCGGGATTACATCAAAAAAACCATGGCAAAGGCTGAAAATTTCGGTTTCAAACCGGTTTATGCTGATACTGATGGTTTTTACGCAGTTTATCAGGAAGAAGATTAATAAAATTTAGTTTGAGGGTTACCCTTCACCATCCTCATAATCCTGCAAACTCATGGAAACTAATAATTACTACGGAAGTTGGTGGACTCATGTTCCATATAGCTGAAGATAAGGAAATTAAAGAGGGCAAAATCACTGATGTGTACTTTCAGCGAACCCTGCAGATACTGAAAAAGAAAGACATTAACCCCTGGGTTCGGGCCGAGTTCGTGGCCAAATCCCTTCCTGATGAATGGTCCTGGGCTGTGCTGGCTGGTTTAGAGGAGATAATTGATCTTGTAAAGGATTTACCAGTTAAAGTGAGGGGCATGAGGGAGGGTACTGTTTTTTATCCCAATCAACCCGTCCTGGAGATCGAGGGTTATTATCAAGATTTTTGTATCTACGAAACAGCTATCCTTGGCCTGATGTGCCAGGCCACGGGTATTGCCACCAAAGCCGCCCGTTACAAGAAGTTGGCCGGGGAGCGCCTGGTGATGAGCTTTGGTACCCGGAGGATGCACCCGGCTATTGCCCCCACCATCGAAAGAAGTGCCTTTATAGGTGGGTGCGACGGTGTTTCCGTGGTTAAGGGTGGGGAGATCATAGGGGAAGATCCACTGGGTACCATTCCCCACACCCTGGTGCTCTGCACTGGCTCCACTGTAGACTCAGTACAGGCTTTTGATGAGGTTATAGACCCAGATGTTAACCGGGTGGCACTCATTGACACCTTCAACGATGAAAAGTTCGAATGCCTGAAGGTGGCTGAGGCCCTGGGTGAAAAACTGTACGCGGTCCGTTTTGACACTCCTTCCTCCCGTCGTGGGGATTTTCTTCACATCCTCCGGGAAAGTAGATGGGAACTTGACTTGAGAGGATTTGAACAGGTTAAATTCTTTGTTAGTGGCGGTATCACTGAAGAGGAAGTTCCCCATCTGAATCCACTGGTGGATGCCTATGGTATTGGAACTTCCATCAGCAACGCTCCAGTGGTGGATTTCTCCATGGACCTGGTTGAAATAGATGGAAATCCACTGGCCAAGAGAGGCAAGTGTTCCGGGGCCAAAACTGTGTTACGATGTCCCCAATGCCACGAAGATCTCCTTTTACCCCTGGGAAAGGAAGTTAAAAAATGCCAGTGCGGTGGAAGTTATGAACAACTCCTGAAACCACTACTGGATGGTGAAATTCTCTATGACCTTCCAGAGCCAGGTAAAATCAGGACATACACCTTAAAACAGGTCAAAGATTTGCCGGATCTGAACCCTGGCCATTAATACATGTTTACAATTTGATTAGGCAATTGACGTTGTATTTAAACTATGAATTAACATTTACTGGAGAAACGAGATGAAAAGAGCACTGCTGGTGATAGATGTGCAGGAGGAATACTTTTCCGGGAAGTTACCGGTGACCTATCCTCCTGAGAGTTTGGAGAATATTTTAAAGGTCATGGACACTGCCCAGGACCAGAAAATCCCCATTACCATCGTGCAACACACTGCTACTGCAGAAAATGCCGAAACATTTGTTAAGGGAACCCCTGGTTGGGAACTTATCCAAGAGGTTTCAAAGCGTCCGTACGACCATCTGGTGGAGAAAACACTCCCGGGAAGTTTCACCAGCACTGATCTGGAGATCTGGCTCCGGGAAAGGAATATTAACACTGTGACCATTTCCGGTTATATGAGCCAGATGTGCTGTGACACCACTGCCCGGCAGGCTTTCCACCGGGGCTTTAAGGTGGAATTTCTCTCGGATGCCACCGGCACCCTTAACGTGGCCAATTATGCCGGTAAGGTGACTGGGAAAGAATTGCACCGTGCCATTCTAGTTACCCAGGCCATGCGTTTCAGTGAAGTATTAAACACCACAGATTGGATGGCAAGATTAGAATAAACCTTGATAACACCTTAAACATATTATTTCATGGGAGAAGGAAGAATCTGAATAGGAGTATGAATTAAATTATAAAAATTAAATTATTAAAATAGAATTGATCGGGGGGTTGAAAACGGATAATCAATGTTATGAAAGCTATCCGGGGTGGATGGTTGTTCTATCTAATGCCCTAACCATCTCCATCTACATCATTGGTGCTTTCATACTTTACGGTTTGGGAATCATTTTTACGGCATTATATTTACTATTCTGCCTGTTTATGGAAATCAGACTGTTAAAGAAAGGTTGTGTAAACTGTTATTACTACGGGAAAATCTGTGCATTTGGTAAGGGCCGATTATCATCCTATATTTTTAAAAAGGGTGATCCAGAGCTGTTTAGCCAGAAAGATGTTTCCTGGTACACAGTGCTTCCCGATTTCCTGGTGTCTTTAATCCCCATAGCCGGGGGAATATTAATTCTTATCCATGAATTCAACTGGTTGATCCTGATACTCATGGTAATCATTTTTATCCTGTCATTTGCTGGCAACGCCCTGATCAGATCCTTAACTTGCAAATATTGCCGGCAGAGAGAGCTGGGCTGTCCTGCTGCTGAACTATTTAATAAATGAATTAAGTGGTTATATGGCGTTTGATAAGATTAAATTAAAAATCGATCCCACTACTGTTTTACTATCCTGTGGAAATCCTGCAATCGAATATTATGCTCGAAAAGATCTTTTAGATGAAGAAATGGGGACTATAGAAGATTTATGGCAGCTTCCACCTGTTTTACGGATCCTCAGAAAACAGGAGGAGGATGGATACTGGAAATATCCGGGTAAGATACGGGAAGAAATACGTTCCCGAGAGGATTATAATCAGGTGGAGACCTACCGGGTTTTAGGAGAACTTATCTGTAAATATGGATTGAACAAAAGGCATCCGCAAATACAGAAAGCCGCTGAATATTTTTTCAACTGTCAGACCAGTGAAGGGGATTTTAGAGGTATTTACGGTAATCAGTATGCCACCACCTATTCACCGGCAATTATGGAGCTACTAATAAAAGCAGGCTACGAGGATGATCCTCGGATCAAAAAGGGTTTCCATTGGTTGCTTTCTCTGAGGCAGGAAGATGGAGGTTGGGTTATTCCCTTCCGAACTTCTGGTATGAACATTAAAGAAGCATTACTGGCCAGCGAACCGGAAATGCCCGATCAAAGTCGGCCATTTTCTCATTTAGTAACCGGTATGGTTCTTCGTGCATTGGCAGCACATCCAGAATATCGTAAATCCGAGGAAACTAAAAAAGTTGCCCACCTTCTGGCCAGTAGATTATTCCAGGCAGATAAATATCCTGATCGGAAAGGTAGAGAATACTGGGAACGGGTTTCCTATCCATTCTGGTTCACAGATATTGTTAGCACCATGGATTCATTATCACTCATTGGAATAAAAGATAATCCAAATATACAGGAAGGATTAAAATTTCTAATCGAAAAACAAAACGATGAAGGTCTTTTTGATTTAAAAATTGTGAGGGGAAGTGATAAAGACCTTAAATACTGGATTTGTGTTGTTGTCTGTAGATTGTTAAAAAGATATGGTTAAATACAGAATAATAATTGGTCAATAAATAATTTAGATGATTTCATGAACTCGAAAACAATAAAGAATATGGCGGGTGAACTGGGAGCGGATCTCTGTGGCGTTGCCAGTGCAGACAGATTTAATGACGCTCCATCAGGATTCAATCCCCGTGATATCTATTCTGAATGTGAATCAGTGATAGTTTTTGCCAAACGTGTCCCGGCAGGATCTTTACAGGCAGAAAACTGTATCCCTTATACTCATATAAGTGAGGTTATTACTGGAGAAGTGGACCGGTTAGGAGCTGAACTCTGCCGGGAATTAGAAGAATTAGGAATAATTGCCGTGCCCATACCTTCTGATGACCCTTCCGAGTACTGGGAATCTGAAAATAAACATGCCAGGGGTATTTTATCTTTAAGACACGCCGGGTATCTGGCAGGACTGGGTGTTATGGGGAGAAACACTCTACTCACCAACCAGAATTATGGAAACATGATCCAGATCGGTGCGGTTCTGGTCAATATTGAACTTGAAAATGATCCTTTAGCCAGCTACAGTATCTGTGCAGAGAAATGTAATTTATGCCTTGATTCCTGCCCTCAAAATGCATTGGACGGCGTTACCGTTAACCAAAAACGTTGCCGCACCCTTTCCGCCTTCACAACCGAGAGAGGATATATCCTCAAAAAGTGTCATACCTGCCGTAGTATCTGCCCCCATACTCTGGGATTAGCTGGGAAAAAATAAACCCGTTCCGGAGTAGTTTTAATCATCTACCAGTTGAATTTAAAATTTAATATATTATTTAGAGGATTACCCATGGAAAATATGATAATTGTTGAAACTGACGCCCGTGATCTGAATTTAGTCCAGCCATTATGGGAAAAACTGAATCAACACCATCTAAATCAGGAATCAAATTTCAAGGAGCATTATGCTCATTTTACCTTCCAAACACGGGCTGAAGTTCTGTTGAAAAAGTCCCGGGAAGGCGATATGCACATTGGACTGGTAAAGAATAAAAAATCAGGAATTACAGTGGCCTATTGCATCACCACCATCAACCAGGATAAAGAAGGAGAAATTGATTCCATCTACGTTGAAGAGAATTGCCGGGGCCAGGGTTGGGGAGATGAGTTAATGAGACGTTCCCTGAAATGGATGAAGGGAAAAAGTGTGACTAAAAAGAGTGTGCGGGTGTCGTTTGGTAATCAGGAAGCTGTGCCCTTCTATGAACGTTACGGATTCCACCGGCGATCGGTAACCCTGGAGCAAATCCCGGATGAAGAACGGTAATTTAATTAATACTAAAATGATATTTTTATTAAAATACAGCCACTGATATTATAAGCGAAGGAGGATTCTTTTTGGAGGAAAAAAATCTGGGTAAGATATTAAAAGAAAAATTCAACCAGGGAGCTTCTTCCTATGACCGGCAGCGAAAACATGTAATCCCCTGTCTGGAAGATCTCTACGGAGTGACTTCTGATCTGGCCACTTCCCCTAATCCTAAACCAAAAATTCTGGATTTAGGTGCTGGAACCGGGCTTCTTACAAGTTATCTGCACCAGAGGTACCCTGAGGGCTGTTTCACTCTCCTGGATCTGTCAGAGGAGATGCTGCAAGTAGCTGAATCCCGGTTTAATAAAGACCCTAATTTTAGTTACATCGTTGGAGATTACCTTAAACATGATTTTGGAGATGAATTCGATATAATAGTTTCATCACTCTCCATCCATCACCTGAAACACTCCGATAAGAATTTCTTATACGGGAAAATTTACCAGCATCTTGGGCCTGGGGGTGTGTTTATCAACGCCGACCAGGTCCTGGGACCCCATCCTGCCAGTGAAGAGGAGTATCAGCGGAACTGGATGGAAAAGATACACCTGGGTTCCCTCTCTGAATCTGAAAAAAAGATAATACTGGACCGGATGAAACTGGATAACCCAGCCCGCCTACAAGATAACCTGAAATGGCTTGAAGAAATTGGTTATAGGGATGTAGATGTTTATTACAAATATTACAACTTCGTTGTGCTTTATGGCAAGAAATAAGGTTCAAATTAGATTTAAAGATATGAATACCAGGAAAAACTCAAGATCAGGATAATATTGGAGGCGATGGATTTGATTGAAACAAATAGTAACCTGCCGTTGGATAATAAAATCAGAGAAAAATCCCTTGACGAGGGGGCTGATTTCTATGGAGTGGCTGATCTGACTGCGGCCAGGGACTTCATTCAGGAGCAGGGAGGGGAAGAAGTGGCATCTTATCCGCGGGCTATCTCCATAGGAATAAGGATAATGGACAGTATTGTAGACCAGCTTCCCCATCGCCATGAAAAGGGAGTGGCAGTTAACTACCACCACCATGGTTATGACATAATCAACCGGCGGCTGGATCTGTTAGCTTCCAGTTTAAGCAGTCTGATCCAGAGTGAGGGTTTCCGCGCCCTGCCCTTACCTGCATCGGAACGTTACGATGATGAACGGATATGTGCCATGCTGTCCCATAAATTAGCCGCCCACCTGGCGGGACACGGTTGGATTGGTAAAAGTTGCCTTCTGATTACTCCGCGGGCTGGTCCACGGGTACGCTGGATAACCATACTCACTGATGCCCCACTGGAGATAACTGGTAGTCCCCTGGATGAGCACTGTGGTGAGTGCACAGATTGTGTAGACATTTGCCCGGTTTCTGCTTTCACGGGTGTGCCCTTTTCTGAGGAAGATCCGCGTGAAGTGCGATATGACGCCGCTAAATGTGAACAGTACCTCAACTCTGGGGAAGAATGGTCAGTCTGCGGTATGTGTGTTTATATCTGTCCCCATGGATTAAATAAAAAGAGTAAAAAAAATATCTCGGATTAATAGAATAGATGAGTAATTTGTAGATAAGATTAGATAAGTAATATCAGATAAGATTAGATAGATTAGATAAGATTAGTTCCATCCGTACAAACTATCTATTCATATTTTTATCTATTCATATTTTTCATGGCATAATATGTCTTTCATGGCTTTACGAGGCCTGGTTGCCGGATTTTCATCAGCATATCCCATGGTGAACATGGCCGGAACTCTAATATCTGAAGGAATATCCAGAATCTCCTTAATCGCCTCCTCATCAAAGGCACCTAACCAGCAGGTTCCCAGGCCAAGTTCTGTGGCTTCCAGCATCATGAAGGACACAGCAATGGACAGGTCAACGGTGTAGGCGTGCTGACCACAGGGCATGATCCTTTCAGATTCTGTTGAACAGGCCACAATGGTAACTGGTGCTTGTCCCACAAATTTTTGGTCATGGGCCGCACTTACCAACCTACTGCGGGTATTCTCATCCTTCACCACGATAAATTTCCATTCCTGACGATTGGAAGCTGATGGGGATATTCTAGCCGATTCCAATACTTTTATGAGTTTTTCCTTCTCGATTTCCTTATCTTTATATTTTCTAATGCTTTTCCTCTGGGTAATTGCTTCGAAAACATCCATAGAAACACATCTACCTACATTATTACATCTAAAATAAAACTCTCTGATTAAAAATTAAAAAAAATGAGAAAAAAATAGTTTTTTAAACTTGTTATCCCTCTTACTCTGCATCCAGCATTTCGCCGTATTCTATTTCTATCTGACAGCCTTTAGGACCACAGCAAAAGTGTTGTAAATCGAATTGTACTAGCATGTTTTTCACCTCGATAAGTACTTAACAATAATAAGAGTAACTAATTCTATTTAAAGTATGTACTGACAGAGAGAATATATACTTACATATTGTATACTTAGTATCATCTATGATAGTGTGGATTATAAGGGTATCTCGTATTTTACAAAAATTAAATACAAAGTAAAATTAAAAATGAATTCATGACAAGCATGTGAATTGAAGTGGTAATATGGCTGTTAACGGAGATAAAGGGGATTATATCTGTTCTGTGGAAGCTGCCGTTAATGAAATCGGTGGCAAATGGAAATCATTAGTATTATGTTCCCTAAAAGATGGTAAATTAAGATTTGGTGAAATTAACAATAAATTACCAGAAATAAGTCAGCGCATGCTCACCAAAACCCTGCGTGAATTGGAAAAAGACCGTATAATCAACAGAAAAGTGTATCCTGAAGTTCCTCCCCGGGTTGAATACTCATTAACTGCCAAAGGAGAGTCCGTACTACCTATTTTAGATGCTTTATGTGATTGGGGAAAGAAATACTGTGAATACAATGAAAACTAGGGAAATTAGTATATAATATTAATTAATTCAGCTCCCCTCAAATTAAACGTGGCAAAATGAAAATAGATACCCCTACCCCATCAAACTCTGGATTAAATCTATTTGATCTGGGAACCAGGAAAAAATTATTTTTAATTTTATGCACAGCTATTTTGTGGGTAGTAGCCCTAATTGCCTATTTCATTCCGGACTTCAATTACTGGTTAGTGGCCAGTTTTAACACACTGCGTACTGATCCCTTATTTGCAGGGTTCTGGTATTACTACACCAAATACCTGCTATACGTTATTGGATTACCCATTTCCATCCTTTATTTAGCTTCATTCAAACTTAATAATCTAAAACCTTACAGAATAGTATTTTTACTGGCCATAATGACCAGTGCCATTGGTACTCCCTTGGTGGACCCCGTCATGAAAGATTTATTCGCCGTTCCCCGCCCATGGGTACTTTATCCCGATATAAATAGTTTATATTATGTAAACGGTTTTTCTTTTCCCTCAGGACACTCATTCCAGGCATTTGCAGGTACATTACCCCTTATAATATGTTTTCTGACCAGTGATGATACTTTTAAAAGAAATGGGAAAACAGTGACTTTGGCTATTATCTTACTGATTTTTGCCATTACCCTGGCTTTTAGCCGCTTATTTGCAGGTGTGCATTTCCTTTCAGATGTATTATTCGGAATTGGCTTTGCAGTTATTTTAACCGTTATTTTAGCCAGTATATTGCAATGGTTACTGGATACCGGTAGATTAAACCTTAAAAATGAAAAATGGTACGCCTTAATATTTATTATAATGGTGTTCCTTAACCTGGTGCTCATCACCTAATTTAACAGCCAAATGCCTAAATGCCATAGTTCAAGAGTAAAAATTGGCGTAATACAGTTACTGCTCCTTCTGGTTTATTTGCTTAACAATAGTGGAGGCAAACACCGCCGCTCCAAAACCGTTGTCTATGTTTACCACAGCTATCCCCGGAGCACAGGACTGTAACATGGCGTTTAATGCTGTAAATCCTCCAGCCCCAACACCATAACCTACTGATGTGGGTACACCGATTACCGGGACATCCACTAATCCCGCAACCACTGAGGGTAACGCGCCTTCCATTCCAGCCACCACAATAAGGGCCTTTACATCTTCTTCTATCATCCGTCGGATTTGATGGAATAAACGGTGAATTCCAGCCACACCCACATCATAGGATGTTAGAACTTCACAACCTGCTTCTTCAGCCACTACCCGAGCCTCTTCAGCCACTGGTACGTCAGAAGTACCGGCAGTAATGATCCCGATCTTACCCTGCTTTTCAATCTCCCCATCTTTAATGAGTAAAATCCGGGCTTTTCGGTTGTATTCCACCTCATAACCACTATTTTGAATATTATCAAGTTTTAATTTGATATTATTGTATTTAGTTTCTTCCAATCTGGTTATGAGTACTCTACCCCTTTTTGCACATTCTTCAATGATCTTAATTAGCTCCGGTTCATCTTTACCTTCGGCAAAGATCGCTTCCGGGAATCCAGTGCGAAGATCACGGCCAGTATCTAATTTAGCAAAATCCTCCAATTCAACAATTTGCATGGTTTTAAGCATTTTTTCAGCTTCTTCCACTGATATATCGCCGTTGATTAGCTTTTGGAGTATTTTTTTCATACTATCGTTGCCTCATCAAATTTATATATAAAGCTGAAACATTAAAAACAATTCTATAAACTAAATCAGATCTTTACTTTGAATTTTTCTAATATTAATAAAGGGTTATCATATCCAATTGTCCTAAAACCGGTCCTGAAAATTTACCAGAAGAGGCATCAAATTGAAAAAAGCACGAATACTTGTTCAGGGAATAGTGCAGGGAGTGGGATTCCGCCCCAATGTTTATAGGATAGCTAAAGCACTGGGAATGAATGGATACGTGCGGAACCTAGGTAACGTGGTTGAAATAGTGGTGCAGGGAAATAAAGAAGATATTGAAACCTTCACCCATGATCTTAAACTAAAAAAACCACCCATAGCCAAAATTGATTCACTGGAGATGGAGTGGATGGAAAATGACCAGCCAGAGCTGCAAGGTTTCCAGATACTGGAAAGTTCCACCAATTTTTCCGGTTCATCGGTGATTCCCCCGGATGTGGCCACCTGTGACCGCTGCCTGGAGGAAGTTATGAGAGCTGGTGACCGTCGTCACCAGTACCCCTTCACGGCCTGCACTGATTGTGGGCCTCGTTTTACAGTTATCAGTTCCATTCCCTACGATCGCCAGCGAACCTCCATGGAAAAATTCCCTCTGTGCTCGGATTGCCTAGAGGAATATCAGGACCCTGAAGACCGACGTTACCATGCTGAGGCCACTTGCTGCCCGGTATGTGGGCCAGAAGTTTTTCTCTACCATGAAGGTAGAGTTGAATCAGATAATCCCCTTAAGGAAGCAGCCCGACTTCTGGATGAAGGCCATGTTCTGGCCATGAAAGGTATTGGAGGCACCCACCTGGTGGCCAGTACCCTGGAAGATGAAGCCGTCCTGAACTTGCGCAGGAGACTGGGTCGGATGAACCAGCCCTTTGCCTGCATGTCCCCGGATGTGGCCACCATTCAAAGCTTTGCTGAGGTGGCAGACTATGAGGAAGAGGCCCTTTTATCCCGAAACAGACCCATTGTTATCCTTAAAAAGAATCAGGATTACTATTTATCCCCCACTGTTGCCCCGGATCTCCATAACCTGGGGGTTATGCTCCCCTACTCTGCCCTGCACCATCTTCTTTTCACCTACACCGATACACCGGCTTACATCATGACCTCGGCCAACATGCCCGGGGAACCCATGCTCACCCATAACCAGGAAATAACCAGTAAACTGGAGGGAGTGGCTGACTATTTCCTCCTTCACAATCGTGAAATCATTAATAGGTGCGATGATAGTGTGGTACGCTTCCGTGGTGGCGATATGGCATTTATACGTCGTTCCCGGGGTTACGTTCCCGAACCATATGATCTTTCCCGTGTAAGCACTGATCTGAATGTCCTGGCCCTGGGTCCAGAGATTGATGTGACTTTTTCCCTGCTTAAAGAGGGCAGATGTTACGTTTCCCAGCATATAGGGGATACCACCAAGTACGAGACTTTCCTCTATCTCCAGAGAGCCATTGAGTACATGATGGGAATCACGCAGACTGATGATATTGATGTAGTGGCCTGTGATCTTCATCCCCAGTTTTTTACCACCAGACTAGCCCATGATCTGGGTGAAAGGTTTAACTGTCCGGTGCTGCCGGTTCAACACCACCATGCCCATGCTGCAGCATTATCCCTGGATTGGGGAGTGGATGAGTTTATATGCATTGCTGCTGACGGTGTGGGCTACGGTGCAGATGGCGGTGCCTGGGGAGGAGAAATAATCCATTACCACGGAGCAGAATACGAGAGGCTGGCCAGTTTAATTCCTCAAAAGATGCCGGGAGGAGATCTAACCACCCGCTATCCTGCCCGAATGATGATGGCCATGCTCCAACCCCATTACAACCAGGAAGAACTCCAGGATCTCATGAAAACCCACTACCTCGATTACTTCCCCCACGGAGCAAAGGAGGTGGATGTGGTGGCCAGCCAACTGGAGAAAAACTTCAACCTCACTGAAAGCACCAGCACCGGCCGGGTTCTTGACGCACTATCGGCCTGTCTCCAGATATGTGGGGAAAGGACCTATGAAGGGGAATGCGCCATGAAACTGGAATCAACTGCCTATCAGGGGGATGATACCTTCGAAATACCCCTTAAAATTTCACATTACAATGGAAGAGAGGTTCTCGACACTTCCCAACTACTTTTATCTGTTTTGGAAAGGAAACTGGAGGGAGAACCAGTTGCCGATGTGGCCTGTTCCGCCCAAAAAGCAGTTTCCCGGGGTTTGGCTGATCTGGCCATCCGAACCGCACGTAAAAATGACCTAGATACCATAGGGGGTTCGGGAGGAGTTTTCTACAACGAAGCGATTAGTATGACCATTAAAGAAGTTGTGGAAGATGCCGGTTATACTTTTATTCAACATAAAAATAGTTGTGCTGGTGATGGTTCGGTTTCCCTGGGACAGGCTGCAGTGGCTGCTTTAAAATACGGGAAAAAGATTTAAATGAATGAAACTATTTTTAATCAAGAATATATTAAAAATTAGTTATTAAAAACTAGTTTTAACCTGGACAAAAAAGTTTGAGGATTTAAATTTAAAAAAATGAGAAAAAAATAACCTTTTAATATTGATGTTAAAAAACTAAAAATTAAGGTTTCTCATCCGATGACTCATCCTCAAACATGACGGGCAGGTTAAGGGAACGTACCTTCAACGCCCTTTTCCTGGCATCAACCTGTTTTAACAGGAGTTCTGCATGTTTTTTGGCTTCGTCATAGTTTTTGATGAGGTTTTCCAGTTCAGATGAAACGTCTTCACCCATTCTGGCCCTTTCTTCCAGCATCTGCAGTTCCTGGAATTCATGCCCTGGTACTTTCACCCTTATGGTGCCCTGGCTGATGAATATTTGGAACTCCACATCATGGGAAATGTCGTAATATTTCCGAGGTCTTCCCCGCTCTATTTTCTGAAAATTTGAGCTTAAAAGGCCTGCTTCTTCCATGGCCCGCAAGTGTTCAATTATGGCCTTCTGACCAATTTCCAGTTCCCGGGATATCTGGCTGACAAAACGTGGCTCATCCCTTAGAAGGTCCAGTATGTCCCGGCGGGTTTTGCAGCCCATGACATCCAGTAATAGCTCTAAATCCATTTTTCATCCACTTTTTCTCTGTATATTAATTAATGTTGTTGATTTGATTTATCTATTTATCTAAATCAATCTCAGTTTCAATTAGCTCAAGTGATCTTCTATTCATTTATTATCTGTGTTTTAAAACCTCTCGGGGATGCCATTCAAATGAATGTTACCCCAAAAAGTATTATGAATTTTTTTTATAACCCTTGGTTATTATAATACAATTTTTTAGAAAGGTTTATATAACCTTTGGTAACTATAATTTTATATAACTTTTGGTAACTATAACCAGGGTGCAGAGAAAGGTTTATATAACCAATGGTAACTATAATGTTAAGTTGCTCAAATCTTCCCATCCCCGAATAAAGGTGAATAAATGACTGATAAAAAAGACATTGACCAGATGAAGGATGATCTGAATGAGTTAGAGTCAGAGATCCAGAAAAAAAATGATGAAATCAAGGAGAAGGAAGAGGAAATAAAGACCAAGGATGAAAAAATAGAACAATACCATGAACAGCTTTTAAGGCTTCAGGCCGATTTTGATAACTTCAAAAAACGAACCGAGAAAGAACTAAGTGAACAAATCCATTATGCCAATGAAAAACTCATTGTCAAGATACTGGACTCCTACGAGGATTTGGAGAGGGCCCTTAAATCCGGTAAATCCAATGATCTCCACGAAGGGGTGCAGATGATCCACCAGAACCTGAAAAAGATCCTGGAAGGAGAAGGCCTGGAAGAGATCCCTGCTCAGGGAGAGAAATTTGACCCCTACCAGCATGAAGCACTCATGGCCGAGGCTCATGATGACTTTGAGAATGGAGAAGTTATTGAAGAGCTTTGTAAAGGTTATAAATTGAATTCTAAGGTTATAAAGTATTCTAAAGTTAAAGTTTGCAAGAAATAACAAAAATTAGAGGTGAATTTGTATGGCTAAAACCGAAAAAATTATAGGAATTGACCTGGGAACCAGTAACTCTGCTGCAGCAGTGCTGGTGGGTGGTAAGCCAACCATCATACCCAGTGCAGAGGGAGCTACCCAGTACGGTAAATCGTTCCCCAGTTACGTGGCATTCACTGATGATGGTCAGCGTCTGGTGGGAGAACCCGCCAGAAGACAGGCAGTAACCAACCCTGAAAAAACCATCACCGCCATTAAAAGGCAGATGGGAACCAATTACAAGGTTGATATATCTGGTAAACAGTACACCCCACAGGAAATCTCAGCATTCATCCTGCAAAAGATAAAAAAGGATGCTGAAGCATTCCTGGGCGAAGAAGTGAAAAAGGCAGTTATTACCGTGCCTGCTTACTTCGACGACAACCAGAGAACCGCCACCAAAGATGCAGGAACCATTGCTGGACTGGATGTAGTGCGACTGGTTAACGAACCCACCGCTGCTAGCCTGGCCTACGGTATTGATAAGGCAAACGAAGATGAACTGGAAATAATGGTCTTCGACTTCGGGGGAGGTACCCTGGACGTGACCATCATGGAATTCGGAGGAGGAGTGTTTGAAGTTAGATCCACCAGTGGGGACACCAAACTGGGAGGAACTGACATGGACGCTTCCATCATGAATTACCTGGCTGCAGAGTTCAAAAAAGAAACCGGTGTGGACCTTTTAAATGATGACCAGGCCGTTCAGAGATTAAGGGAAGCTGCTGAAAAAGCCAAAATCGAATTATCTACCACCCTGAAAACTGAAATTAACCTGCCATTTATAACCGCCACCCAGGATGGGCCAAAACACCTGACCCACACCCTGACCCGGGCCAAACTGGAAGAACTGGTGGATTCCATCATCAAACGCTGTTCCGCACCTATGGAACAGGCACTGAAAGATGCCAAGATGTCCAAAGGTGATGTAGATAAGATCATTCTGGTGGGAGGACCTACCCGAATGCCCATTGTCCAGAAATTTGTGGAAGACTACATTGGAAAACCTGTAGAACGGGGAATCGATCCCATGGAATGTGTGGCTGTGGGAGCTGCCATTCAGGGAGGAGTACTCGCCGGTGAAATCAAGGACCTGGTCCTTCTGGATGTTACCCCCTTATCCCTGGGTATTGAAACCCTGGGAGGAGTGTTCACCAAGTTAATCGAAAGAAACACCACCATACCCACCAAGAAAAGCCAGGTATTCAGTACCGCTGCGGACAACCAGACTTCAGTGGACATACACGTCCTGCAGGGTGAAAGATCAGTGGCCAGTGGAAACACCACCCTGGGCAGATTCCAGCTGGTCGGAATACCACCAGCACCACGTGGAATGCCACAGATCGAAGTGACCTTTGACATAGACGCCAACGGTATCCTGAATGTATCTGCCAAGGATATGGGAACCGGTAAGGAACAGGCCATTACCATTACCGCCCCCAACAAGTTATCCGAGGATGAAATCGACCAGAAGATCCACGAAGCTGAACAGCACGCTGAAGAGGATAAAAAACGTCAGGAAGAAGTGGAAATCCGGAACAATGCCGACTCCATGATCTACACTGCAGAGAAGACCCTGGACGAACTGGCAGACAAAGTTCAACCGGATCAGAAAACCAAGATCGAAGGACTGGTCAAGGAACTCCGGGAAGTGGTTGGCGGAGATGACCTGGAATCCATCAAGAACAAAACTGAAGAATTAACCAAAGCAGTACAGGAAGTTGGAGCTGCCATCTACCAGCAGGCCCAGCAAGAACAGGCCCAACAGCAACAACAACAGCAGGGACAGGATGCAGACCAGGCTGGTCAGGATCCTCAAGATGATGACACCATCGATGCTGACTACGAGGTTAAAAAGTAAATCCACCCAACCAGAATTTTAGGGTGAGGATTTATTCCTCCCCTACCCCACACTTTTATTATATTTATTTTACTAAAATTGAAATACACAATGATTTAATATACTAATGGAAAATTTCATATAAGAAATAGAAATTTGATTCTAATTCCATTATCAATCAACATATTTGAGAGTATTTGAGGAAGATTAACCATGGCAGATAAGCGCGATTACTACGAAGTCCTGGGAGTGGAGAAGGGAGCCACCAAGAAAGATATTAAGAAGGCCTACCGTAAACTGGCCATGGAATATCACCCTGATGTGAGCGAAGACCCGGAAGCAGGCGAAAAATTCAAAGAAATCAGCGAAGCTTACGCCGTGCTTTCTGATGAAGAGAAAAGAAACACTTACGACCAGTACGGCCACGCAGGAATGAATGGATTCAGTCAGGAAGACATCTTCAACAATATAAACTTCGAAGACATCTTCAGAGGATTCGGATTCGGAGGAAGTAGTGGTGGAGGTGGAGGTGGCTTTGAAAGCATATTCGACCTCTTTGGATTTGGAGGAGGCCGCCGCAACGGACCCCAACAGGGTGATGATGTACTATACGAAATGAAGATCACCCTGGAAGAGGCTGCCCAGGGTCTGGAAGAGGACATTGAAGTCCCCCACAAAAAAACCTGCCCTCGATGTAATGGATCAAAAGCAGAACCCGGTACTGAAAGCCGGACCTGTGATGTCTGCGGCGGAAGTGGTCAGGTGAGACAGGTGCAGAACACTCCTCTGGGCCAGTTTGCCACTATACGCCCCTGCAGTGCCTGTCGCGGGGAAGGGAAAATAATAGACACTCCCTGCCATGAATGCCATGGTAAAGGTATTGTAAGACAAAAAAGCACCATCAACGTTAAAATACCCGCAGGAGTGGAAGATGGCAGCCGCTTACGTGTTCCCGGTGAAGGTGATGTGGGTAAACGTGGCGGACCACCAGGGGATCTCTATGTCCTTATCCGGGTGAAACCCCACCAGTACTTCCAGAGGGAAGGAGCCAACCTCCACTACGAAAAACCAATCAGCTTTGTACAGGCCACCCTGGGAGATAAAGTGGATGTGCCCACCATCGATGGAGAGGTGGAGCTTAAAATACCCGCTGGAACCCAAACTGGAACATCTTTCCGTATAAAAGGTCATGGAATGCCCCATCTAAGATGGAATGGTAAGGGAAACCTTTACGTGAAAGTCAAGGTAATCACTCCCCGAAAACTCAGTCCACGTCAAAAAGAACTCTTAGAAGAGTTTGCAGATATTAGTGGAGATGAAATCTATAATGAGGACAAAGGATTTTTTGATAAGGTAAAAGATGCCATAAGTCACTGAATACCTTCAATATCCCTTAAAGAATAGTTCCCTCAGGGGATCACCCCCTGAATTATTAATTTTTATTTTCATTCCATTACTCAGAAATATCTAATTTAAGGGTTTCGGAATAAGACTAATTTTAACCTCACCCCAGACCTACCTTATTTTCATAATTCCCCACCACCAAATAAAAGAGGGTGAGGATAACTATTTACTTTAGAGAAGCCAATTTTCATTTAATCAGACTTGCTGGAAAAAAAGTTCTAAAGAAGTGATTACGTGAATACCACTGATGAAAATTGCGAGATAAATGTAGAAGAAATACTGGATAAAATAAACAGTTACTTTGGTTTTGTGCCCAAAATATTCCAGGTTTTATCTGAAAATCCGCCTGTTTTAAAGGCTTACTTTGATAAAATGGAAGTTATGATGGTGGATGATGTTCTGCCACCATTAACCAAGGAATTTGTGTCTATTGGGGCAGCGGCCGCCCTGGGATCACCTCACTGTCTTAACACCCATCTGGAAGTGGCCCGGGA
>NZ_CP022706.1:1662500-1665000 GCF_003491305.1 Methanobacterium sp. BAmetb5 | reverse complement strand
ATGAAAAGGAATAAGGCTGCTTCTGAGAAATAGGGCTATTTCTTATAAAAAAGAATCCAAGGTGGAATCTGGGGAATTTTGTTCAGAACTATCATCATTGAAAACTAGTTCCCCGTATCTTCCACCACCTCCTACCTTTATTTGCAGGGTTTTATCTCGGAATGCCATTATTCTACGAGAAAGTTCCGGGTCCAGTTCTATCAGTTCATCCATGGGCGCATCAATGAGTACGGAGATCTCATCTCCGAATTTCAGAACCAGTTCCTGCCATATCTTCTGCACGAATTTAGTGGTAACCCCTTTGCTGTAGGTGAGGCTTATAATCTCCGCCAGGGGCATGATATGGATATAAGGAGGTCGGTGTGATGGGTGATGGGGTTCATCCCAGGTGGCCAGTTCTTCCACCCGGTAGTCCACGCCTTTTTTTATGGTACCCCCACAGGGACATTTCATGTTCATTTTTATGGCTTCGTCAGGATGGTACAACTGGTAGCACTTGGTGCAGGCAGTGTGGTGATACTTGCCCAGTCGGGGGTCGAAGCCATAGTTTGCCGTGATGGTCTTATCATGAAGAGCCCGAGCCAGAGCAGAGAAGCTTAAATTTTTAAGGTTTATTTCATTAAACTCACGGCCCAGTCGGTGGGGCCAGGGAGAATGGGCATCGGAGTTGGTGAGGAAAGGTAGATCCTGTAATTCTTCGATTCGATCAGCCATTTCTGTATCTGCTGAGAGTCCCAGTTCAACAAAATCAGGCGTTTCATTATAACAGTCATGAATACTGTCGTATTCTTTATATATGCTGGTCCAGGGAGTGAATGCATGGGAGGGGCCCATAATACAGCCGTTTTCCAGGGCCAATGCCTGTATTTCAGCACCGCTCATACGCACCCGGGGTCTGCCATCCGAATCCAAGTTGCCTTTAAGTTTTTTCCGCATCTGATAAGCTGCATCCAGAGAAGGTAGAATAATAAGATGGTGGACCCTTTTAGAATCCTCCACTTCTGAGGTTAGGATTAGTTTGGTTTCTGGATTTTTGGAAAACCCTTCAGGAAGTTCTTCCTGTAGAAACTCGTTATGCAACTTTCTATCTTCCCTGACACTGAAAATTCCGTCGTTTACCTCTTCAGTGGCTTCCTCTATCATGCTCAACCAGCCCTGGTGAAAAGCGTCACCCGTGGCAACAAGATGCAATCCCTTCAGGCTTCCCTGAGATGATAATAACTCAGGTGTCATGTTTTTAGAGGTGGCCATTGAATATCGGCCGTGTATATGTAAATCAGCCCTGATAATCATGAGTTCACCCTATAAAATGTGTAATAAATTAAATTATGTGAAAAGAAAAAAATAGGTAGGTATGGTGAATGTTAACCTATGTATCGCAGGTCCTCTTCACCGGGGACAATGTTCATCCTTTCAGCCATTTCCCGTTCCATCTGTTGGGCTTTGCTGATCATTTTCCGGGTTTCTTCTGCCCGTTCTTCCAGTTTGGCCACATCTACATCTACTTTCACTAGTTCCAACAGAACGGTGAGTACGGCCTTAGAAGCATCGGCATCAATGAAGTACCCCGGGGTTTCACCCATGAGACAAACACCATGCATACCCCTGGAAACGCCTAATCCTAAAATTAGCCCAGATGCACCTATTATTCCACCATCAGCAGACCTTAAGGTTACTTCATGCTCTTGTAGCATTGCGGCCAGTTCTTTGTTGGTGGCTGCTCCAAAAACCTTTGGTTTTTCCACTGGTTGACCAGTTCCCAAACCACCCAGAGTGTATATTTCTTTAACACCATATCCTCCCACAAAATCCAGGATAGAACCACAAATCTCGTATTGTCCTTCTGGACTGAGTCCTTGAGTGTTCCCTCCCAGGAAAATGAAATCCCTTTCATCTTCCCCCTGGCCTTGGAGGTAGTAAAATTCATTTTTCATGGGTTCCACAATTCCATCTTCATCTACAAAGACCTGTGGTGGGAATGAGGGAGAGTAAAGTTCTGCGAATTTTTCGGCCCCTAACTCATGTATGATGTGCTCTGCCACCAGTTTACCTACATGACCAATACCGGGTAGGGCCTCAATGAATATGGGATTATTGAGATCCACATCTTTAATCAGTTTTATGAAGGTTTCCTTCATTTAAAACACTCCTAGATAGCTAATAATGTTTTTTAATGAGTCCATCGGATGAGAACAGATTTTTGCTCATTCCTAAATATTAAGTGATTAACTACAGTTTAAGGGACATCCCTCTTAAGACGAATCACTCATCTGTTTTTTGAGCATTCTCCTGTATTTACCGTATTTATCCTCAGGAGAATAACGTGGAGGATATATTACTTCTAATTCTCCCCCACAATGAGGGCAATGGTCTTCAAGGGTGTATTCCTTACAGACGCGACAGCGCCTCATTTTCAGCTTCATTCTAATTCCCGGTAGAATTCGCCTTCGCCACCAGCCTCTAAAACCGTGGCAATAGCTTCATCTGCTGCATCCTTTAG
>NZ_CP022706.1:1632500-1657500 GCF_003491305.1 Methanobacterium sp. BAmetb5 | reverse complement strand
GGAATATCTCTCGGATGTTTACTACGTTAAATCCACCAAAGGTGATTCCATCCAGCATCATGACCCCCAGTTGTTCCCAGTGTCGGGAGTCGTTAACCAGTTCGATTAGGGAGCCTGTGGCATCGGTGCCATCCACGGTTATATGCGTGCGGAGAACTCCGTCCAACCAGTTCCCGGCCCGGAAGAGAGTCCCGATAAGCATGACCTGTTCTCCACTGTGGGGAACAAAAGGGCCATCATCCACACCCAGAATTCTTATCTCTGGCTTGATATTTCGGAACCGCTTAATATTTTTGAAACCTTCAGAATCACTTTTTCTTTTTAGTGGTTTTTTTAGTGGTTTTTTTGGCAGTTTTCTTGGTCTTTTTGGCTTTTTTTCCTTTAGATTTTCCATCAGCATCAGATTCTATGAATTCTTTAAATTCATCACATCGCGATTTTAGAGTTTCTGCTGCAATTTTCAGGGATTTTCTAGGGTTTTTAGCCTTTATGTATAGTTTTGGCTCCCCGATAATAGGGTGTTCAATCACATACGCCGCAGCTTCCACATCCTTATCTTCCATAAGGGTCTTCCGCAGAGCATTACAAAGGGAATGGGTTTCTCCGGTGATTTCTATTTCCAATTCATTCTTTTTATCTGTTATAATTTTCATTCTATCCCTCATAATTAGAAGAGATGTTTCTGGTCTCCTTTCTACCACAGTTAGGACATTTCACTTCTTTTTTACCTATCTGTTTCATGAAATGTCGGCAGTTAGTGCACATAGCCTTTAAAACGCCGAGTTCACTTTCAGCAGTAGTTAAATCAGCGTTATCCACTCCCATGACCTTGGTGACCCGGGCTTGTATAATGTCCCCAATATGGAAATCATCAGTCAGTTTATCCACGTATCCCTTTCTGGCCTGGGAGATGTGTATGGCGCCGAGGAAGGTGATGGGCAGACTTCTTTTACTGTCCTTTATTCCATCCACATCTACTAACGCTCTTTGCCCTCGAACTTCTCTTATCTGTCCTAAAACTACGTCCCCTTTCTTAAGAATAGCAGGGGATTTTGTTTTGGGAATTATAGCTATTTTTTTGTTTTTCTGGTCTATGGTTACTGTTCCCGCCACCAGGGACCTGATTTCACCATGGTCATCATAGGTCCATTCTGACGGGAGAAACTCCTCAGTGACACCTAAAGGGTCGCCGGGAAGAACGAAATCTCCGTTTTTTGCTTTCATATAATTCACCTCATTGTAAAACAAGCGTACTTGATTTTTTTAATTCGTTTTTTATGTTTTTTCATACCAATATTGTGTGGAAAGTTGTATCTCAATCCATATGATTTGATTTAGACTTACACCCTACAATCATTGGCGAATACTAATTTTCTAGCATAATATGGATAATTTTACTAACTAAAGTGGATGGGTACTTCTATTCATTGGGGAATAAGTCAATCAAATGATTTATAAACCTAATAAACCATGGTCTAAATCATTTATCTGGTCAAAGTTATAGCCGATACCATATGATATACCGGGATATGCACTGATAGTGCGAGTTATTTAGTGATTAAGCATAGTGAAGGTGAATAATTTGATCTGTTTAATTTTGATGAGTAATGATGAACTATCCAGAGGTATCACATCTATATGAATTCTTAGAATTCTATGAATTAAAAGGGACAAATCCTGTAATTCTTCTATATCAATCTATTTTTTGAATATTGATGAGATGATCCCGTGTAATAATGTGAAAATATTATGATGAAGTTGTGTGAATTGAATTTGTGAATTTGAATGTATCCATATCAATTTTATTTTTTCTATGGTTTGAATCCCTAGTAGAGGGTGAATTAATGATAATATAATTTAGTATTTAATCTCATCCATTTGGTAATTCTCCCACTCCCTCAACCCCAGGGCAATCTCAAGCTCCTGAGGAGTTAAAAGTGGTTTTTCATACATTTTAGAGTCATCTATTGCTATTCGAGGACAAGCAGTTACTACAAATGCATCTAAATCCATGTAAGGCAGTAAATTTGAGGGGTTTATTTCATCCAGAAGTATGAGATAGGCTTCCTTGCCTTCATTATATATCATCTTCTTTAAATCTTTTGCCAGTTCCCACCGGCGTTGACCTTCCTTAGAGGATACGAGTATTCCGAATTTTTCAGCCTCCGAGGCCCGGGTTATACGGGCAAACCTTATCCTGAGAATCCTATCAGTGAATTCTTCAATATCCCTTACTTCATTGAGATAGGGGTCAGCTATGATCACTGGCTTTTGTGTGGAAAGTTTTATACCCAAGGGGTGGAAGTTACCACTGCCCAGGTAAAGATAGGCATCCACCGGCAGATCCCGGACCGATGAAAAATTACATCCCAATACCTGGCCCTTCAGTGTACCGGCACCATTATCCATTATAACCTTCTTACCATTTTCCTCCAGGAATTGGGCGGCATCATCCAGAAGATGCAGATGCTGGGTGGTAGTCACCAGACCGATTTTTTCCATACCTATCAGGGGTTCCAGTGCTTTTTCCAAAATTTCCAGGGCCCCCAACTGGTAATGGGCTTCCACAAAGAGTGTGGGAACCTTATAATTGAGGGGGAGTGGTGTGTGTCCAAAATGAATTAATAAATCCACCATACCCTCCATCTCAGTGTCCGAAAGGTCACATGCCCCGTAACAGGGGTCACCAGATATCAACACCAGGGCCCCGGTTTTATCTTCTATTTGATGGGCCAGCTCTGTGGCATAAACTTTAAGACCTTCGGGAAATTGTAAACCAACAATTTCCGCCCGGGTTTCCCTTATTTTATCCATTATCTGCTGGACTTGGAAGTGGTAATTAGTCATATATTTTTTTCCTACCCGATTGTTATACTGAAGCGTACCTTAATCCTGTCCCGCGGTGATCTTCTCCACCACCACTTTCCCCTGAACAACATTGGCCCGTACCAGGGTATGCACCTTAACTCCAGTTTCTTTTTCCACGAATTCCTGACCCTCACCCTTTTCAATAATGGCCATTACATCCACAATATCTGTTTCAATGCGTTGCAGGGCTTTAACCACCGCAGTCATGGTGCCCCCGGTGCTGACCACATCATCAACCAGGAAGACCCTGTCTCCTCTTTCAAGTCCATTGATGTATAATTCACCTTCACTGTATCCGGTTGTCTGGTGCACCGCTACTTCTCCCTCCAGACCATAAGAACGTTTACGCACTACTACAAAAGGAATATCCGTTAGTAGAGAAATGGCAGTTGCCAGATGGATGCCCATGGCTTCCACGCAGACAATTTTGTCCACGTTAAGGTTGCCAAACTGGGAAACTGCCTCGGCAACTTCCTGCAATAAATCCGCCTCGACTAAGGGCACACCATCAGTTATGGGATGCACAAAATAATCATATTCACCTTTTTTTACAACGGGAGCTTCAACCAGACTTTTTACCAGTTTTTCCAGCATTTTACCACCAAATAAAAAAATACATTATTATATTCTCTAGAATATTCTAAATCCAACTTAAAATCGGGGAAGTGCTAAATCACCCTATCATTGAGCCCTATAAAATCATTTAACTAATGAAACTTTGATATAAACTTGTATAAAGATTAAAATCGGTTCAAACAAGTATTAATTTCATATTTTATGATTATCAAACACCTTAATAACCATGGACTGTGGTTTTTAAGGACTTCAGTGTATTGTTATAAATCCCTAATATATATAATGTGTTTTGTGTAACCTTCTTATCTGGTTAATTTGTAAACATTATAATATATGTACAGTGAACAATCAAAAATTATTTTATATATTGATAGGTTAAATTAGATGTAGAATTAAATGTATTTTTATGAGGATTTTAAAAGGAGTTTTAATAAAATTTACGCAAGTAGACTGCTAATTTTATAAATAAACGCAGTCCTACTCACCATCGACCTTAACTACTTAAGATTTACATCCTGGTGATTATTATGTTGGGCAATCTGGGGAAAAATCTGACCAAAACCATGAAAAAACTGGCCGGAATGACCATTATCGATGAAGAAGTGGTTAAAGAGGTCATTAAAGATATTCAAAGGGCTTTAATTCAGTCTGATGTTAATATTAAACTGGTTCTGAATTTATCCAAAACAATTGAAGAACGCGCCCTTAACGAAGAACCCCCTAAAGGGGTAACCGCCAAAGAACACGTCATTAAAATTGTTTACGATGAACTGGTTCATCTTTTAGGTGAAAAAGCAGAAGAAGTTGAAATTGAAAAGAAACCCTACAAAATACTTTTTGTAGGACTCCAGGGAAGTGGAAAAACTACTAGCATTGGTAAAATGGCCCGATACCTCCAAAAAAAGGGATTCAATCCGGCCATAATCTGTACTGACACTTGGAGACCAGCAGCCTACGAGCAACTGCGCCAACTGACGGAAAGTCTCAATTTACCCCTCTACGGAGACCCTGACAATAAAGACGCCCTGGATCTAGCCAGGAAAGGTTTGAAAGAGTTCAAAAAACAGGACCTTATCATTGTGGACACTGCGGGACGACATAAAGAGGAGAAAGATCTTTTAGATGAGATGGAACAGATATCGGCCGTGGTAGAACCAGATGAAGTGATGCTGGTCATTGACGGTACCATTGGTCAGCAGGCCAAGGAACAAGCCCTAGCTTTCAGTAAAACCACCAAAATTGGATCCATTGTAATAACCAAGCTGGACGGGTCAGCCAAGGGAGGAGGTGCCCTTTCAGCAGTAGCAGAGATAGGAGCCCCCATAAAGTTCATTGGAACTGGTGAACGTATCGAAGATCTGGAAGTTTTTGACCCGGAACGTTTCATATCCCGTTTACTGGGAATGGGAGACATTAGAACTCTTATTGAACGTGCTGAGGAAATCGAAGAAGATGTGGACACCGAAGCCATGGACGCCATGCTCAGTGGTAAATTCACCTTGAAGGATATGTACAGTCAGTTTGAGATGATGAATAAAATGGGACCCATGCAGCAGGTGATGAACATGCTCCCCGGCATGGGAAATAAGTTGCCCAAAAACGCTTCCCAGGTCACTGAGGAGAAACTGGGTAAGTACAAGATACTGATGGACTCCATGACTGAAGAGGAACTCACCCACCCCGAAATCATCAAACAGTCCCGGGTTAAAAGAATTGCCCGGGGTTCGGGAATGCGTAACGAGGATGTTAAGGAGCTTTTAAAATATTACCAGGTCACTAAAAAGGCCATTAAAGGCTTTGGAAAGCGAAAAATGGGTGGGCCCCTGGGCCAGATGATGCGCCAGATGATGCGTTAACTTCCTCCCTTTCCGCTTCCAAAACTAATTTCTAAGGTAAATACAGTAGGGCCTAATTAGGATTATGTAAAACCATTGCCACAATAATCAGGCCCAATAATCTATTATATAATAAATAAATGCGAATTTAAGGACATAAAAAATCGAAATCAAACGCAACCAACAGCACCAACACTCTAAATAACACTTCAGGAAGATATCATGAAAAATACAACAGATCAGGCCCGGGAAATAGTGGAACTCACCCATGGAAACATTTGCAATCGCTGCCTGGGTAGAAATTTCTATCCCCAACTTTCTGGTAAGGATAATGCCGATAGAGGGATCTACCTAAAGGAGATTCTCAGTAGGGAAGATTCAATACCCGATAAAACGAAAAGTTGCCAGTTATGTGGAGATGTTTTTCTGGACCTGGAAGATACCCTGGAGAAAATAATAAGCATTATAGAAAAGTTTCAGGTAGAATTTTCAACTTTTCTGGTGGGTTGTCGTCTCTCCCCCGATATACTGGAAAAAGAAAAAAAATTACAGGAAATAACTGGTTCCACTAGTGACAGTTTGAAAAAAGAGATTAACCGAGAATTAGGTAAAGAACTGGAAGTTCGTCTTAACCGTGAAGTGGATTTCGATAATCCCAACCTGGTGATCATGATGGATTTTACCCGTAACTGGGTGGACCTTCAGATAAATCCATTGTTCATGGAAGGAAGGTACCGCAAATTATTACGGGGAATCCCCCAAACCCGTTGGCCCTGCCGTAAATGCCGGGGAAAAGGGTGCGAGAGGTGCAATTTCACCGGTAAGATGTACCCTGAATCTGTGGAAGAATTAATAGCCGAAAAAGTTCTAACTGCATCGAATGGTAAAGAATCCAGATTCCATGGAGCGGGTAGGGAAGATTTGGATGTTAGGATGCTAGGAGGAGGAAGGCCATTTGTACTGGAAATAAAAGAGCCCAAGGTGCGTGACCTGAACTTGGAAGAATTAACCTCCCAGATCAACCATCACTGCCAGGGCAAAGTGGAAGTCCTTCAACTGAAAATGGTTGGTAAAGACCGTAGAAGTGGGGTTAAAGCATCTTCCACCGAAACCTACAAGGTCTACCGTGCACTGGTAGAACTGGAAGAGGAAGTTTCACCAGAACAGGCCGAAACTCTCAACTCCCTTAAAGTGATAAAACAACGCACCCCTGTCCGGGTTTCCCACCGGAGAGCAGATAAAATCCGCACCAGAGAAGTGAAAGACATCAAAGTCAAAATACTGGATCCAACCCATTTAGAATTGATTATAGACTGTGAAGGTGGGTTGTACATCAAAGAACTCATATCCGGGGATGAAAAACGTACCAAACCAAGTGTGGCCTCCCTTCTAAGTACTGGTGCTCAGTGCATAGAGTTGGATGTTCTGGAGGTCAACATTTAACACCACCTTAAGGATAGTTTTATAAACTGCGATACATCATAAATTAATTCAATCGATTTCAAAGAGCCCATTAACCACCGAAAGATTCATACGAATTTTATCTTAAATTACGAGGTTAGGCTTTATAAGAGCGGATATCATAAATTAACAAATGTTATCCACATATACATCCCCAGAGGTTGAATTCTGCACCGAATAATCAAGAAGGAGCAGGATGACCCTAAATAAAGAAATTGAAGGCAAATTCAATAATAAATTTAATAACCCATTTCATGGTGAAATGGAGGTTTTGAAAATGACTCAGAGATCAAGAGGTTTTAGAAGTAAAACAAGATACAAACTTAAAAAGACTTTAAGAGCAGGGAGAAGCAATCCCATAACTAAAAAAATTCAGACCTTCCAGGAAGAGGATCTGGTCCACATAATAATCGACCCCAGCGTACATAAAGGTCAACCTCACCCACGTTTCCATGGTAAAACCGGCAAAATCGCTGACAAAAGAGGCCAAGCCTACATTGTAGCCATAAACGATGGAAATAAAGCTAAAAAATTAATTATACGACCTGAACACCTCAAAATACAAGAGTGATGGTGATGATTGGGAAAAAAGTTCTGGAAACTGAACCCATACCCCTGGCCAAGGTCAAACCACTGCTGGAAGATAGAGAAAAAGTTCATGAACTTAACTATGAACAGAATCTAGCACTGGATCATGTCACCAAATTCTCCAAGGTACCGGTGGAAAATGCAGAAAAACTGGTAGCGGAACTGGAAGAGATCATCAAAAAGACTCAGGCCATTAAGATAGCAGATATCATGCCTGAAGATATGGATGATATGCGACTGATTTTTGCCAAGGAAAGGGGATCCCATAAAAAGGAAGAACTCGAAGATATACTGAAAATTGTGGATAAATACCGGGAAGAAGAGTAAAAACACATTTTTAAATCTTTTTCCTTCGAGTTTACCCTTTACATATGGGATTGTGAAATCGACTAATAATTCCGAATGATAATAGAGTCGGAATTGACTGTAACATTTATTAAATTAATTCAGGGTGGTTAAATGGAGGATTATGCTATCATTTTAGACTATTTACCTCTGGGTTATGTTAAGGAAGGATCGAATTCATACAAACGTAAACCCGTGGCCCAGGCCATTGGTACTGATGAATTCACTCTGTTGGAGTTAACACCAAAGGATGATGCAAACCTGGATATTCATGAAAAGGTTTACATTGGGGCTGGAAAACGTGAAAAGATCGCCAGGGTTAACCGCAGGCTCCCCTTCAATAAGATGACCTCAACCGCCAAAATAGAGCTGAGCTACGTTATTGAAGAAATTATAAAAGAAAAAGAAGAGAAGTATGTTCAGTTCTTCAATGAAGCTGGCCCTATATCCACTCGATTACATCAGATCGAACTGTTACCAGGGATTGGTAAAAAACATATGTGGGACATTATCCAGGCCCGGAAGGAAGCCCCCTTCCAGGACTTTGAAGATGTGAAAAAAAGAGTCCCCATGCTATCGGATCCAGTTAAACTTCTGGCCAAGAGAGTGCTACTGGAACTGGAAGCAGCTGAAGATAGAAAGGGTAAAAAGAAATACATCCTGTTCACCCGTCCCCCCAAACGAAAATTTAATTAATTTTCATTTTTATAATCTATTTTTTAACTGGGTTTAAAAGATCAGGGAAATGTTGGCTAGAGAAACCTCACAGTTGTTGAAGAAACATCAGATAAGGCTGGATCGTAGGAAAGGCCAAAACTACCTCATCAATGACAGTATTTTAGCCCGGATTGTGGAAAGTGCCGGGATCACCGATGGTGATGTGGTGCTGGAAATTGGGGCAGGCATTGGTACTTTGACCATTCCCCTGGCCCGGAAAGCATCTAAAGTATTGGCCATTGAACAGGATAAGAAAATTGCCCAGGTCCTTTCGGAAAGGCTTCGTGACCTGCAAATTAGCAATGTAGAGGTTTTAGTGGGTGATGCTACCAGTATTGATTTTCCCCCATTTAACAAGGTTGTATCTAACTTACCCTACCAGATATCTTCACCAATAACTTTCAAACTCCTTAATTACCCCTTTGATTATGCTATTTTAATGTATCAGATGGAATTTGCCCAGAGAATGGTGGCTCAACCCGGTCAATCCAATTACTCGCGTCTTTCAGTGATGATGGGACTGTGCACACACACTGAACTCCTTTTTAAAGTTCCCAAAAACGCATTTCTACCCCCACCTAAAATTTCATCTGCGGTTATCAGGTTAGTTCCCCAGAAAAACCCCCTGGTAGATAAATTCTTCATTAACACTTGTCGGGCCCTGTTCCAGCACAAGAAAAAGAAAGCAAGCAAGGCTTTAATCCAATCATTCCATGAGATATCTGACCGGGACATGGAACGAAGAGATATACGGGATATTGTCCATAAAATAGACCACCAACTCATGGAGGAAAGGGTCTTTAAGTTGAAGGGGAAAGAAATTTTAATAATTTCTGCACAACTCAAAGAGTTAATGGAGGATATTTAATGGAGAAAAATAGTGGAGAAAATAAAAATCCTTTTCAAATATTTCAGGAAGAATTCCCAGATCTATCCGGTAGTTTCAATGAACTGGTGGACGCACAACGTTCTCTTCCAGGAATGGACCCTAAAACCAAACAACTGGTGAACATCGCTATTCAGACTGCCAACCGCAACTCTATAGGAGTTAAAATGCATTCAACCATGGCTAAAAGTCAGGGAGCTTCTCGAGAAGAAATATTGGAAGCTGTAGTTATGAACCTCCATCTTTCCGGTCTTGCATCAGTGTTGGATTGCCTTCCAGCTGCAATTGAAGGTTTAGAATCCGCAGAAATTGTTAAATAGGGGCAAAAATTATATGTTCCTCTAAATGTTCCATAGTAAAATTGAAGTTACAAATTAAAAAAAGGATTTAACATGTTAGATTATAAGGGAATCCAATATCAAACCCATCCCGAAGTTTACGAACCTGCCGAAGATACCTTTCTCTTTGCTGAAAATCTCCAGGTTAAAAGACGAGACCGTGTTCTGGAGATTGGAACCGGAACCGGTATCATCGCCCTAATCGTCTCCCGGAAGTGCCGTACAGTGACTGCCACCGATGTGAACCCCCATGCCATTAACTGTGCCCTAAAAAATATCATTAACAACAAGACCTACAACGTTGAACTGAAAAGGGGTAACCTATTTGAACCGGTACAGGATGAAAAATACGACCTTGTCTTATTCAACACTCCCTACCTCCCCACTTCCGAAGAAGAAAGGGTTGAAGATGAATTGGAAGCAGCATGGGATGGTGGCGAAGATGGTAGGAAAATTATTGACCAGTTCTTAGAACTTTTACCCCATCACCTCAACCCTGAGGGAAGGGTGCAACTGGTACAATCTTCCCTATCAAATATTGACAAAACTCTAGAAAAACTAAGGGAATTGGGTATGGAGGCATCAGTCACTGCCCGCGAAAAGTGTTTCTTTGAAGAAGTGGTGGTTATAACCGGGAAACTGGAATCAACCTGATCCCCACCAATTATCCTTCTTTTTGAGTTCATCCACGGCCGCCATAAAAGTGGTGACCTCCTACAGCCTAACTCCAACCCATATTAACTAATCCAGTATTCAGAGGGTTTAAGTCCAGATTTTAAGAATAAAATAGCAGGGTTGGGGATTTAGATACTGGAGTTTTATATTTTCCGGATCAGTTCCCTTGGGAAACCCCACCAGGTAAGTGTTAAAAGATTTATTTTGATTTCCTGAGGAGTGAACATGAAACCACAGTATGGCTACGGTTTCATTGGCAACAATCTTCTCAACTAAATTATTAACAAGAATTGGCTTGTTTTGAAAGGTATGATGTTCTTCAGTCATGTTTTCCGGCCGATCAATAATCCAAAATGCCATTGAATCCCCTACACACACCGGATCAGTTATTATATAAAGGTTAGTTGATTTCAACAGGTCCGGAGTGACCTTAAAAGTATAGCAGGCCCATCCCGATCTTTGATTCTTGTAATCCACCCCTGAATGCTCTTTATCCTCCTCAACACCAGAGTGGGGACATTTTTCTCCCAACTGTTTCTGTTCCCAGAGGGAATCCCTGGCATTTATAAAGACTAAAATGCTGGTATTATGGTAATTGCAGAGAACAGTACGATTTTCCACTATTATTCCCGAGGAATCATAATTCTCCGGGATATCTTTCACCATAATTGGTTCTAACGAGGAATCTTCCGGATAAATCACTAGGGTAGATTTACAATACCGAGGAATCACCCGATCCACCATCAATTCATCATAGTTTTCTTTCAGGCAGTTTATCTTAGGCATACTCAGAATATTCGATTTAGATTTCAAAGGGGAATCTGTATCTAACAGTCCAGGGGTAACACCACTCAAATCACCAGCCCCCTCCCAATCTTCTGGAGATCCCGGAGTTTTGGTTAACATATCGGCACTGGCCCGGGCAATCCTTTCCAGAGAAGCCTCGTGAGAATTATCAGCCATTTTAGATCCTATCATATCCATGGCATCAGCCGAAACACCCAAAACAACGGTGATTATGATGAGGGCCAGCATTAAATCTACGGAAAATACCATTCCACCTTCATCAACTAACCACTTTCCCCAATTTATCAAATTTCCCATCAAATTAATCCCCACAAATGGATTCCTGTAACTTTGATAATACTCCTTTTAAATACCCCTTTCAGGGACCCGACCCACACATAACGCCCTGAAACTAACAAACTGGCAAACCGTATTTTGACCGGTGGGAATTGTCCAGATAAACTCTGAAATACTCTTTTCCATCAAAGAAATACAGGATTTCCTGGCCAGAATAGGTTCCATCCCCGGTATCATTGAAAATGACATGGTCCGGTGAACTGGGTGCCTTGGAGGAATTATTGGAAAGAGAAAGGGATGGTGCAGGGATTATAAATGTTTCCATTCCATAATGGGGGCAAACACCCTTTCCCTCCAGCCTACAAAGAAAACAGGACCCATCACTGCTTTCATGATAAAAACCATTCTCAATACAATTTTTCAGGTTCACCAGATCTTTGCTGTTTCCATGGAGAATGTAAGGATCATAGGGGCATTTTTTAATAGATAACGGAGACGTAGCATTTTCATAAGCCTTAAAATTTTTGACTCCCCTTGATTCTAAATATTTGGCTAGACTGGAGCCATGAACTATTCTATCACCGCCGATAGTCATGTTTCCATGGGTTTTGCACTTAACAGCGGGTAGTGGATCGTAAATAGGGTAAGATCCATTGGTAAGTGAAATATTATGACTCATATTCAGCTTATGCTTCAGGGCCCCCTTTTCAACGGTGATCTTTGATTTGAACTCCACACTGAATGGATCGTAACTGTTATCCACCATCAATATTTCACATCTTACCTCCATACCATTGCCAGGGTACCTTGAACAAAAAAGGTCCATCCTCTGCTGAAATTCATCTTTAATTTCCTTTCTGCTGTTTGAAAGGGGATGTCCACTGTTAATGACCTTTAATGATTCATCCCGGAGTACTTCCCTTCCGATGATGAGGGAATTTACTTCCACATCTTGGCTGACTACCAGGATCTCGTGGGAGTTTAATGTGGACTGTTGAACCTCATTTTCCTGCCCCACCACATCTACCATTACTATCAGCAGGATAAACACAGGTAATATCAGTAAAAATGAAAATATACTCATTACATAGCCATTATTATCCATTTTTTTGCCTGTTTTTTTAGTGGTACCCTGATATGGAGAATTTGATACAGGGATAATTATTATATAATATGTAAAAAGTAATACGATATAAATGTATTTATAAAACAGAAAATTATATTACTACCCCGGTTAACTAAAATGATAAAAACCAAAAGACAATTTTATTCCCATAATTAATACCGAATCCCAGATATCCCCCTAATATATAATACTGAACAGAGAGTTATATGGCGGGAAATCATAAAACATTTAAAGACATCAAGATTATATAAGGATTTATATGAATTAGATCAATACAATAAAACCTAATTTAATTACTGAATTTTTTTAACCAACAATTTAATCAAAAGCTTAGCGAGGTATGTATATGAAAGATATTGTAAGAGGCTGGCGTCACATCTCCCAAAGGTATAATCTCATTGGATCAAAATGTTTACAATGCGGTGAGGCATTTTTCCCCATGAGGGTTATCTGCCCAGAATGCCGGAGGAAAGGACAATTAGAACCTATAAAATTCAGTGGAAATGGGAAAATAATGAGTTATTCTGTTATACACACCCCCACCGATGAATTTAAAAACATATCCCCATATGCGGTGGCTATTATTGAATTAGAAGAAGGAGCTAAAATCACCAGTCAAATAGTGGATTGTAACCCTGATAATATTGAAATAGGGCAGGAAGTAGAACTGGTATTCCGGAAAATCCGTGAAGAAGGCGATGAAGGAGTAATCTCCTATGGCTACAAATTCAAACTCAAACAGTAAAGTGGGAATTGTGCTGGTTGGTCACGGCAGCCGATTACCCTATGGTAAAGACGTTCTCAGCCAGTTAGCAGAGATTTACAGGCAGGAAAGTGATAATCCAGTGGAAATAGGATTCATGAATATGAACAAACCATCCATTCCCTCCTCCATAAATAAACTGGCCGAGATGGGAGTGGAAAAGATTGTGGTAACCCCGGTTTTCCTGGCACCTGGAGTGCACACCACCGAGGACATTCCCCGCATTTTAGGATTGAAAAACAATGGGGATGAATCCCATGAACACCACCACGAGCATGGGCATGGCCACAGCCACGACCACGGGGAAACTGAACAGATCCACTTCCAGGGGAAAATAATATACACTGACCCTCTGGGCCCTGATCCCAAAATAGTTTCCATAATAAAAGATAGGGTTAATGAAGCCCTTTAAGATATCTTTTTAAGGATAATGTCTTCTAAAGATCTTAAACCTGAGGAAAATCTTAAAATATCCAGTATTGGTGAGAAAAAGCTAATCAAAAGACTTCTATCCCGGAGTCTTTCTCTCCAACCAAATTCTCCTTTTTTTGATGAATTTTCTTTTAAAAGTCTCAGTGATGATGCGGCACTCATAGACCTGGGTGATAAATATTTAGTAGTTACATCTGATCTTTTATTGGAATCAGCTCATTTTCCATCTGATATGAGTCCATACGAGAAGGGTGTGAAGGTGGTGACAGTTAATGTTAGTGACCTGGCCACTATGGGAGCCCAACCCCTGGGTTTCATACTGTCTTGGGGACTACCCGCAGATCTTCCCCTTACTGACTTTGATGGGATAATGGAAGGTGTGCTCCAATCCTGCCAGGAACACGGAATGGGACTCATTGGTGGCGACACCAACCAATCTAATGAATTAATTCTTAGTGGAACCTGTTTAGGAATGGTGGATAAAGAACAAGTACTTTTAAAGGAGGGAGCCCGTCCCAACGATGTGGTAGCAGTAACCGGTCCCCTGGGCGTTGCTGCAGCAGGATTGGAATTTCTACTATCACCCCCCACTTTAAAGGAAGATCTAATAAAGCATCTTAAACCATCCACCCAGAAACTAATCATAGATCATGCTCTAAGGCCACATGCACGCTTAAAAGAGGGTATTATGCTGGCAAACACCGGGAGAGTGACCTCGGCCACCGATATTACGGATGGTCTGGCCAGTGAAGTAGGCGAACTGGTGGAAGCCTCCCCCACTAATGTAGGGATAACCCTTTTTGAGGATTCCATTCCCATCATACCCGAGGTGGAAGAGGCTGCTGCTGCACTAGACCAAGACCCCCTGGATCTAGCCCTTTATTATGGCGAGGACTTTGAACTCCTTTTAACTGTGCCTCCAGAGGATTTCACACATTTAAAAGAACAGGTGGAACTTCATGAGGTGGGAGTGGTTACCAGTTCCGGGTGTATGGAAATAATTGATAAAGCTGGAAAAACAAAAATATTAGAGTCAAAAGGTTACCAGCACTTAGCGTAACCCTCATTAGCCCAATTGTTGGTTGTAAATACCCAAGTGTTGGTTGTAAATAATATTTATCAAAACCTACACTTAATTTATTGAATCATGAGTTATTATGATAAACCGGGGGCTTAATCATTAAAATGGAAGCAATGCTTTATGAAAAATTGGATGGAGTATTGAACTGCCAGGTATGTAATAAACGCTGCGTTATCTCTAATGGTAAAACTGGTTTTTGCAATATGCGCCGTAATGAAGAAGGTGTGATGTACAGTTTGAATTATGCTGCAGTTTCTTCCATGGCCGTGGACCCCATTGAAAAAAAGCCCCTATTCCACTTCTATCCTGGTAGCTTATCCTTCAGCCTTGGAAGCGTGGGGTGCAATTTTCGCTGCCCATACTGTCAGAACTGGTCCATATCCCAGGCCAGCCTAGAGGAAATTGGAGTCAGGGACATTCTGCCGGAAGAAGCCATAAATATGGCCCGGGCCAACCACTGTAAGTCCATTTCCTGGACCTACAACGAACCCACCATGTGGTTTGAATACACCTATGACTCGGCTAAACTGGCTCAAAAAAATGATCTGAAAACTGTTTACGTTACCAATGGTTATATGAGTTCAGAAAGCCTGGATATCATCGCTCCCTATCTGGATGCAGCCAATGTTGATTTGAAGGGGATGTCTGATAAATTCTACACTGAACTGTGTCAGGCCCATCTGGATCCTGTGCTGGAAAACATCCAGACCATGCACGAAGAGGGCATCCACATTGAGATCACCAATCTGGTGATACCCGGATACAATGATTCTGAAGAAGACCTCCAGGCTCTGGTGAAGTTTGTGGCTGAGGTAGATGTAAACATTCCCCTGCACTTCACCCGTTTCTATCCCCATTACCATTTGGGCAATGTACAACCTACCCCAGTGGGAACTCTGGATAAAGCCCAAAAAATGGCTAAAGAAGCCGGACTAAAGTATGTTTATATGGGAAATGTTCCGGGAAGTAATGGGGAGAACACCCACTGCCCAGATTGTGGAGAACTGCTCATAGAGAGGAATGGATTCACCGTTGAATCTGATAAACTTAAAAAAGAGAAGAAATGTCCCACTTGCGGGACAAAAATCCATATTGTTTCCTAGAAACAAATATGCTTATTTTATTGCCTATTTTTCCCATCAATCATTAAAAAGTGAATGAGAATTTTCTTCAGGCCCCAGCTTTAATTGGAAAAACTGACCCTCTCAAATTTTTCCAGTTTATCCAGGGGTTTGGTGGCATCCACCCCCACCTTGGTGGTGGTTCCATCGGATTTGGCACAGGGATCCAGAGACGAACCCCGTGCTCCAGGGACAATGAGGATATCTTCATCCCCCTTCACCCTGGTGGCAATGGCATATTCCACATCTTCGGCATCGAATATATCCACATCCTCATCCACAACCACACAGTGCTTTAAGGAGGGGTGAGCTGCAAGAGCAGCCATTATAACGTTTTTACCATCACCCTGGGTTTGTTTCTGGATAGATACTGCTGCATGTAGCCAGCAACATCCCCCTTCAGTGAGGGCCACGTTTTTGACTGTGGGTACGGTGTTTTGGACTGAACTGAAAATCCTTGGCTCTTGAGGAAGGCCCTGCAGGAGTTTATGTTCGAATCCAGCCGGCATTATGGCGTGGTACATTGAATCATGGCGATAATGCATCCTGTCCAGTTCAATTACCGGTTCCATTCGTACCACATCATAGGTATCAGTTAAGTCCACAAATGGGCCTTCTTCCGCGCGTTCATGGGGCATCATCCTTCCTTCCAGTAGAATTTCACATTCCGGAACCTCTATATCCACAGTTTCACATTTTACAAGATTCATTTTGCCCTGGTGGAAGTTGTTAGCCACTTCCAGTTCGTCCACATTGATAGGTACGGAAGTGGTAGTGGCCAGAAGGGTGGCCGGGTGCAATCCAATGGCTATAGCCAGTTCCAATGGTTGGTCAAGGGCTTCTGCCCTCTGGTGGTAGGTGTAAAGGTGTCGTGGGACAATGCGAGCCGTTAACTTGTCTTTTCCCAGGACCAGCATACGGTGGATGGAAGCATTCCGCACTCCAGTTTCTGGGTCCTTGGCAATAATCACTCCCGAGGTAATGTAGGGCCCCCCATCACGAGGATAGTAGGTCAATATTGGGAGTTTAGATAGATCCGCAGCTTCGGATACCGTGAATGTATCCTGCACACTTTTGCATTCCCCAATGGGTAAGGGGTTACTGATAGCCTCCATTATTCTCTGGGTGATTCCCGGGACATCAGTATTTAAAGCCCGGGCTATTTTTTCCCGGGTATTGCACAGACCGGATACTACTTTAATATCCGATTCCCGAATATTTTCCATTACAATAGTATCTTTAGGATTTTTTTTCATGAATTCAACAGCTTCAAGGTTAACTGAAACTTCTTCATTAATTTTAAGGGTATTGTAATCTTTTTCAAGAGTCTTTAAAAATTCTCGCATAAAAACACCTGCCTCCAGTTAATCACGGGTTACGTAGTAAACATGTTAGAAATATCAGGGTTAGAAATATCAGGACTATCACTATCCAGATATAATCTGCAGGGTATGAACCTACGTTCGTGTAAATTTCCTATTTTCATCTTCTTTTCATCCACCCTTTCACCTTAATTATTATATTGGGCTTATTTTCGGAATATATTTTGTGGATATTCCCCATGAAAAATTTGGTGAAAATGTGAGAAGAGGTGGAACTAAATGTTAAAGCGCCCCCTGAAGAAGATTGACCCTGATCCTATAAACTTGATTCAAATTAATTCTAAATCCCATCCACCTTTTCCGGTAAATCTAAGTAAACTTAATATTATCCCATGAAATTAAAAAAAAGGGATTATGTCTGGAATAATAGAAAAAAAGATTAAAAAAATATTATCTTTTACAGTTAATATTGCCCTTGAAACGTAGAAGGTCTTTTTTTATAACCTTATCTCCTATACCCAGCATTTCAGCGGCAAGTATAGCGGCATTACCCCCAGAATCCACACCCATAGTGGCTACTGGAACTCCTGGAGGCATGTTTACCATGGAGAGTAATGCATCCATTCCTTCCATCTTAATGGCACATGGAACCCCTATAACTGGTTTTTCAGTATAGGCCACCACCGCTCCAGTTACATGGGCGGATAGGCCAGAAATGGCAATAAATAGCTGGGCATCCCTGTTTCTTTTAAGAAAATTCTCAAACTTATCCGGAGATCTGACTGGTGATACCACTGAAGAGTCATAAGTGATGTTTAGTTTATCCAGGAACATGGTGGTTTTTTTAGCCACTTTAATATCACTGTAACTTCCCGATATAACTGCCACCTGAGGAGGAAAAATACCGTCCCGTATCTTACCTGGATGGGTGTTTATTCCCTTTTCACCATGAGAATCTTCATTGGTTACTTCTTCTACTGAACTCGGTTCTATTTTAGAGTAGTATTTCCCATTCATCTGGAGAAATAGTTTTTCCTCATCTTCTGCTATCTTTGAATAAAAATCCCGACGAAAAGATGCCAGTTTTTCCCGAACACCAGCATCATGAATGCCAATTATTTGAGCAGCCAGTATGGCTGCGTTTTCACCCCTGTCCACTCCTACAGTTGCTACCGGGGCACCTAGTGGCATCTGGACCGAAGCAAAAAGAGCGTCCAACCCGGCTACTTTAACATCAACCGGGACCCCGATAACCGGTTTATGCGTGATTCCTGCGATTATGCCCGGAAGATGGGCTGATAATCCTGCTATCCCTATAAATACTTGCACTCCATTTTTCGCTGCACTGGTAACTATTTTTTTAACCTTTTCATGGGTACGGTGCGCCGAGGCCACCCGGAGATCGTAGTATATTTCCAATTTTTCCAGAATGGCAGTGGCCTTCTCCGCAATTTTAAAATCTGAAGCACTACCCAGTATGATCATAACCTTTGGTTCCATTATTAACCTCACTTCTTAGTATAATTCCAACAGGAATTTAACTGACCCTTTATACAATAACACTTTGCTTAAACTGATAATAAAAGTTTTAGTTAAATGAAGTAGAGAAGAGAAATCTTATATAATCTTATAAAGTAGTTTGTTTAATTAGTAGTATAGAAATAGAGGTGTAATTTAAGTGTCTTGGATTGTTCTATTATTTGTACTGTTCATTGCTTCGGTGAAAACCAGAAGCTCAAAAAAACCAATGACTGTTTCAGTCATATTGCCCGCTTACAACGAAGAAAAAACTGTTGCTAGCGTGATAAAAACTGTACAGGCATTGAACTACATTGATGAAATAATTGTAGTCAACGACGGATCCCTGGATGCCACTGAAAAAATGGCAAAAGAGGGTGGGGCTACAGTCATAAGCCACACCAAAAACCGGGGTAAAGGTGCCGCCATTAAAACTGGTTTTAAAAATTCTAAGGGTGATGTAGTTGTATTTTTGGATGCCGACCTCCAGAAACTGAACCCTCAACAGGTAGATAAGATGATCCGGCCCATCCTGAATGATGAAGCCGACGTCACCAAAACCAAATTCAAAAGGGAAGCCGGAAGAGTAACTGAACTAACAGCAAAACCATTGTTAAGCTTTTTCTTCCCTGAGATCAAGTTTGAACAACCCCTTAGTGGCCAGTTTGCCGCTAGAAGATCCTTCCTCAGTAACATAAATCTGGAAGATGACTACGGAGTAGATGTGGGGATTGTCCTGGACGCCGATGTAATGGGTGCCCGGGTTAAAGAAGTGGACATCGGTAACATTACTCACTCCATGTCCTCCCTGCACGAACTGAACATAGTGGCCACTGAAGTGGTACGTACCATTGTGGACCGTGCCAACAGCTACGGTAGAATAACCATGATCGACACCCTGGGAAAATCCATTAGAATGGGTGTCCTAGGACTTTCACTTACCACTCTAGGATTCTTTTTCGTCTTTTTCATACGAATACGCCCTTCCTACCTTGCCCTGTATATAGGGCTGGCTATAATCATAATAGGGATTATAATTGCCGCGTATTACGTTATCAAAATTATCAGAGCGTCGATTAAAACCATTTTGAGGCCGGATGATAAGTCCCGGAATCTGAAATCCTTTTTCTACATGCATTCCCCCCTCATTGTCTCGGCACTCATAATGTTTGCCGTCTTATTCACCATGCTGGGCTCGGTGCACGTGGACGAGGGTAAAATATCCATTGAACCTGCTGCCAGAAACGTTATATTCTGGAAGCAACCGATGGAAAATCAGACCATTGATGTTAGGGGCCCTTACACCGTGGACAGTGCCCTGGAGAATGAGTTTTCTATTATTAGAATGCCGCAGGATGCTCTGAATACATTGGAGTTGGGGTATGGAGATACGATTACCATCAATGGGGAGACGTATACCTTGAATCAGACTATTCCCGGAGAGGATAGCATACTGAGAATTCCCTATGACGCTCGAAACGCCCTGGGGATTAACATTAGGGATGTTATTAGGGATACCGATCTGCGCAATTACTTCCAGGATCTTTATGCCCAGAAGAACCTTCCTCTAACCACCGCCAATATGACGGTGACCGAGGGCCTTATAGTTAAAAACACGTTAAGCGATGCTAAAGTGATCAACCTGTACCTTAACAATGAAAAAGTAGGCACAACTACGGGGATACTCAAAGATGGGTCTTACAAGATCTACGTGAATGGTTATCTTTACAAAACCATCCAGATCAATAACAGCAGTGCCCAGAAGACATTCCTGGTGACTAAAGGCAACAACGTGGTGAAGATCGAGATTGCGGGAGATGCCAAGTCCAGTGCAGAACTCCCCACCTCCAATAGTGGAATTTTATTCAACTTCAAGTTCAACAGTTGAATGAATTCTCACATTTCCCTTTTTATCCCCTATTCTTTTTTTATTAAAATTAATTTTTAAGCTTTTTTCATAGATGTACACGGAAAAAAGCATATTTCACTGCCATTCAGACCAAAAACAGTTTTTATAAAAAAAATAGGATATAAAAAAGATATCAAAAAGGAGGTATTAAAAGGGGGGATACTTAAAAATAGATAAAATTTTTAAAAAAATAAAAAAAATACAGAGTGTAACGGGCATGTTCAGTAGTAAACCTTCACTGCCTCTTCAATATCGTTGTAAACACCCAGAGCAGCTAATGCTCCTATTTTTCCCTGGGAACCAGTGACTTCTACCAGTTCCACCCCTGCATTTTTTGCTACTTTTTCAGCTTCTTCCACAGTTAACATGGACATTTTAGCAGCTTTTCCATACTCTCGCAGCTCATCAGGAACATTAAGACCTTTAAGAACAGCAATGGCTGTTTTATCAGATAAAGTTTTTTCCTTGAGTAAACCAACCACCTTCTGAACCAGGGCATCCTTTTCTCCCGGGTTCACTGCGAAAACCAGGGCAATAGCCACACAATTCTGGGTTTTATTGGGATTGTGTGGATACAGCTGTACCGTGACATGGTCAAGATAATTATAGCCCTGCCTGGCAAGTTCTGCACCAATATTATGGGCTAAAGTCCAGGTAGCACCTTCATCTTTGGTGTCAGTGTCATCAACGCCAATGACTATCTTCTCCATTTTGGGGGTGACCACGGTTGCTCTTCCCACCTTGGACCCTCCCCCTACATCCTGAAGTTCTACCCTTTTTACACCTTGGGCCATTCCCCGACACATGGCAGCACCCACACCGGCTCCAGCCAATCCCGCATGGACAACCTTCACTTCATCATCATCCACAGAGACTTCTTCAATCCCCGCCGCATGTAAACTGGGTTTTAGGCTTAAATTAGATTTTCCAACTTTAACCAGGAAGGTATGCTTATTCCCATCTCTTTTAGCATTCAATACTATGTCACTGCTGTGCTGGTACTGGTAAATCATCCACTGGGATCCCGAGATACAGGGATGGTACTCCACAATCTCCACCAGCTGGTCATCCACCATGGTTATTACTTTTTCGTAGGGTGCAATCCATGGATCTTGAAATTTATCCTTTAAATCTCCGGGGGTGAGTATTTCCATAAACTCTCTCCTAAAAAATGATTCAGTATCTTATAAGATGTTAAATGACCCTTAAAAAACTAATAAAAAAATAATGAGTTTAGCCAAATCAACTATTTGAGCCGGTCCGTCATTTTGACCACGGCTTCCACTGCACGTTTGGCATAGTCAACCCTCTGATGGGCTTCCAGGCGAGTCATGCCTGGGCCGGTGATTCCCAGTCCCACTGGTTTATCATAATCCAAAGCCAGGTCTGCTATCTTACGGGAAGCATGTTGAACCACGATTTCATCGTGGGAGGTGGCACCTTCAATTACTGCCCCTAAGGTGACCACGGCATCAATATTATCCTGTTGCAGGAGTTTCTTAATGGCCAAAGGCATATCAAAAACCCCCGGAACGGTTATTACTTCTGTGATTTCAGAGTCTAAAAATTTAGCATGCTCTTTAGCTAATTCTAACATCATATGAGTGATGTCATAATTAAATTCTGCTACTACGGCCCCTATTCTAACTTTTACCATTATATTGTCTCCCAAATTTATTTATAATATGTGGTTTTTCTAATCTTATTCTTATCTAATCATGAATGAGTGGTGGATTAATCAGTTCATTAAAAAGCGATTAAATCATCAGTACATATCCTGCTATGGAACTTAAAGCCATGAGTACCACTATGAAAATTGCTATCCATTGAGGTCTGGTCATTTATTTTTTTCTCCTTGTCTAGTTATCCCCCAATTTAGAAATCTTTTTGATGGTGTCCACCAATGCATCTATTTCCTCCAGAGTATTGTAATAATGCATAGATGCCCGGACTGTTCCATCCAACTCGTAAGCCCCGATATGTTTTATGGAAGGTATTGCACAGTGAAAACCACTCCGAACACATATGGATCTAGTTTCATCCAGTATTTTGGCCACGTCGTGGGGGTTTATATTATCTATATTGAAGGAAACAATACCATAAATATTTTCTGGACTGCCGTAAAGGGTGACATTTTCCACATCCTGTATCCCCTGGTACAAGGCCTCCGTAAGTTTCTTACCATGTTTTTCCAGTTTGGATAATCCTATTCTTTCCAAATAATCTATGGCTGCACCCAGACCAATGAAACCCGCTATATTCTGAGTCCCTCCCTCAAAACAGGCTGGAGCCTCGGCTAAATTGAAATTATCAACTGTAACGTTTTCTACTGTGCCCCCTCCCAGGAGTAGGGGTTCCAGTTCATCCTGTGAATCTTTCCCACAGTATAGAAACCCCGTACCCACTGGACCCAGTAGTGCTTTGTGTCCAGGGAAAGCCACAAAGTCTGCTTTTAACTTCTTAACATCAACTTTAAAGTGACCTACAGATTGGGCGGCATCAATAAGGTAAAGTGATCCCCTGTCCTCCGTGATTTCCCCTATCTCCTCCACTGGTTGCACGGAACCAATTGCATTGCTGATATGGGTGATGGTTACCAGTCGGGTGTTTTCATCCACGGCCTTATCAACTGCATCCAGGTGAACAATTCCATGTTCATCAGCATTGACCATCCTCAGTTCCACTCCCTGGCGTTTTAAATTGATCCAGGGGGTCAGATTGGAGTGGTGTTCAATGTTGGGAACCACAATGTTATCCCCCTTCCCTATCTTCAGGCTATGGGCCACCAGGTTAATGGCTTCGGTGGTGTTTTTAGTGAGTATGATCTCGTCCGGTTCTGAATTCACGAAGTTGGCCATCTTGGTCCGGGCTTCTTCCATCTTTTGGGTGGCCTTAGCTGCTATCCTATAAGCACCTCGGCCTGTATTGGCATTGTAATTGTAGAAATAATCATTCATGGCTTCCACCACTGGTCGGGGAGTAGGGGTGGTGCTTGCAGCATCTAGATAGATTACCTCTTCCAGTAACGGAATATCCCTTCTAACATCAGCGGTTTTCATGATATGCCTGAAAAATTCTTTTAAATTGGTTTATTAATATGGAAGAAATGGTATATATTAAATTTGAAAAAAGTTATTTAAAAAAAACTTGTCCGGGAATATTTTGGATGTCAGGGATTAATAACTGATGTGAAGGTAAAAAATGTGGAAAAAATAGATAAAAAGTAGAATTAAAAAATAAAATTATTCTACAAATTTATTGGTTTATTTTTCCAGTTTGCTTCTGATTTCGGCTGCCATTTCCATGGTGGAGGCACTGCCTCCCAGATCCACAGTAACCACTTTACCCTCAGCCAGCACATCGACCAGGGCATTTTCTAATTTACGGGCGGCTTCATTTTCTTCCAGGTAATCCAGCATTAACACCGCGGATAATATCATGGCCGAGGGATTGGCAATTCCTTGACCAGCAATTCTTGGTGCAGAACCATGAACTGGCTCGAATAAGCCCTGTTTATCTCCGATGTTAGCCGATGGGATTAATCCCAGTCCCCCCACCAGACCAGCTCCCTCGTCAGAGAGGATGTCTCCAAAGAGGTTGGTGGTGACAATTACATCAAACATGTCTGGTTTGGTGATGAAGAACATGGCAGTGGCGTCCACGTAGCGGTCATCCAGTTCCATGTCTGGATAGTCTTCAGCTACCTTGTAGAATGTTTCTTTGAATAGTCCATCCGTTTTTTTAAGGACATTAGCCTTGTGCACTGCTGTTACCTTTTTCCGGCCGGTTTTTTTAGCGTATTCAAAGGCATATTTACATATTTTCTCCGCGGCCTTTCTGGTGGTAACCCTAAGCGCAGTGGCTCCTTCTTCTGTTTCTTCTTCCAGACCAATATACAGTCCTTCTGTGTTCTCACGGACTATGACAAAGTCCAGGTTGTCAAAAAAAGATTTTGTTCCAGGATAAGATTTAACTGGACGCAGATTAACGTATAAATCTAATTCCTGCCTCATTTTAACAATCACATCAGCTGCAGATTCTCCTGCTGCGCCAAATAAACATGCCTGAGATGATTTTACTATATCTACTGTTTCCTGAGGCAGTGCTACCCCGGTTTTCTCCATGTACTCGTCTCCAGCATCAGCAAAGGTGTAATCAAATTCCACATCTATTGCTTCCAAAACATGGAGGGTGGCCTCCATTACCTCTTTTCCAATCCCATCTCCAGGGATTACTGCTATTTTATACATATGAACACCTGTTTAATATTATTTTGATTTTTCAGAGAATTTAATATTTAAATACCAATTATATCCCTGAATATTTTTATTGATTAATTTTACGCGTTTTTCAATC
>NZ_CP022706.1:1600000-1622500 GCF_003491305.1 Methanobacterium sp. BAmetb5 | reverse complement strand
AGGAGATAATCGCCAGCAAACCCAAAATAGTCCTTTTAGGCGGCAGTTTATTCCTCTTCCCCCACCCAGTAGAGGAAGCCCGTGAGGCCGCCGATGAAGTGGGAGCCAAAGTAATGTACGACGGTGCTCATGTTCTGGGACTAATCGCCGGAGGCCAGTTCCAGGACCCATTAAGAGAAGGTGCAGATTTAATGGCTGGAAGTACCCATAAAACTTTCCCTGGACCACAAGGAGGCATAATTCTCTGTAAAGAAGAATTAAAACATCAGATTGACGATGCAGTCTTCCCTGGTGTGGTGAGTAACCATCACCTCCACCACCTGGCCGCCCTGGGTATTGCCACCGCAGAAATGGCCGAATTTGGAGAAGCCTACGCCCAGCAGATCATCAAAAATGCCAAAGCCCTGGCCCAGAACTTCCACGAACTGGGCTTCAAGGTACTGTGTGAAGATCTGGGCTTCACTGAATCCCATCAGGTGGCCATGGACATGTCCGGCATTGGAAAAGCCTCCAAGATGGCCAAAGACCTGGAAGCCAACAACATAATCCTCAACAAGAACCTCCTACCATGGGATGATGTTAACCGCTCCGATGACCCATCAGGTATAAGGGTAGGAACTCAGGAGTTAACCCGCCGTGGATTAAAAGAATCCCACATGGCAGAAGTTGCCGAACTAATTAAAAAGGTAGTTGTTGAGGGTAAAGAAGTTAAAGATGAGGTATCTGAGTTCATAACCTCCTTCGACACCGTGCACTATGCCTTCCGCAGTGACAAAGCCTATGACTACATAGAATTTTAATTTAAATTAATTTTTAAATTAAAGAACATCTACTTCAAATTTGGCAAAAATCCCAATATTAGGAGAACCGTTTAATGAAAATAGCATGGGCCTTCACTGGAGCAGGTCACCTGCTTTTGGAAAGTGTGGAAACACTGGAGAAAGTTGCCGGTGAACATCAGGTGACTCTACTCCTTTCTGGTGCTGCTGAAGAAGTTTTAAAGATGTACGGCCTTTTTAACCGTGTTAAAGCAGTTACTGGGGGCTACTATCAAGAACTGATTCTGGAAAAGGATCAGATGTGGAGTTATCCCATATCTGGTCGTTTTTCCCTGGGACGGTACGATCTACTGATTGTTTCCCCCACCACCTCCAACACCATTGCCAAACTAGTACACGGAATTGCCGACAGCCTGGTGACCAACGTCGTGGCCCAGTCCGGTAAAGGGAAGATCAAAACCCTGCTGGTACCAGTGGACCTGGAATCCGGAGACCTGGAAACAGTACTCCCCTCCAAACTGGAATTGGAGTTATGTCAAAACTGCGATACCTGTGAAGCTGCTGCCGCTTGCCCCCCTGACGCCATAACCCCCGGAATGGAAATAAACCTTCTTAAATGTGAAGGATGCGCTGCCTGCCAAGTGGCCTGCCCCTACGGTGCAGTGAGTGGGGGCAGCATCATCACCATCCACATGCGAGAGATCGATGTGGAAAACAGCAGGAAACTCCACAAATTGGAAGGGGTTGAAGTCCTTAAAGATCCTTCAACAATCCTATCTTTAATACGGGAATAAATTCCCCTCATTTTTTTAATTTTAATTAACTGTAGCCCTGAGTCTATCTAATTTTTAAAATCTCACTATTAAAATTCCCAACTGACCCCCGATGGTTTTTGAAAGATAATTAAACTTGAAAATCATATTAATACTAGGGACCAATTCCTAAGAGGACCATTATTGGAAACAGGAGGGGATTAAAAAATGGCTGAAGAGCATAAAAGGATAGGTTTTCTCTTGGAAGAACTTAAAAATGAGGATTGGAAGGTTCGTGAAGATGCAGCTGAACTTTTAGCCGAAGTTGGAGAGCCGGATGCCATTGAACCACTGATTGAAGCATTAGATGATGAAGATTGGCACGTTCGAGAGGCAGTTGCCCTGGCCCTGGGAGTTTTTGAGGACGAACGGGCTGTGGAACCTTTAATTAAATCCATGTCTGATGAAAAAGCCAATGTAAGGTACGGGGCTGCACTCAGTCTTTCCATAGTTGGTGACCAGCGGGCAGTGGATGTACTTCTAAGGGCTACTGAAGATGAGAATCCGGTGGTGCGAAAAGTTGCTAAAGTAGCCCTTAAAGAGATTGAAATTCGACAATGAATCATAACCAGTAGATTAAGTTTTTGGAATAGGGTTAATTGAAAAATATGACCATTTGTTCCTGATAGTTTAAAGAGGGATAAAAATATGGAAGCCAATGAACAAGTGAAAAATGCAGTATTTAAACTCTTAGAAAAGTACTCCCAAGGATATCAAGATAAAGATATTGAGGGGATGTTGAAACTATTTGTTCCCGAGGATGACCTGGTGGTTATTGGAACTGGTTTTGATGAATGGGTTAAAGGGAGTGAAGAACTGCGCTGTGGCTTTGAAAGAGACTTAGAACAGGCCACCCGCATCCGAATTAAATACCGGGATGTTACCATTTCTGCCTCCGGCCAAGTGGCCTGGTTATCCTGCCATATGAACATGGAAGCTCATGTAAATGGCCAGGAAATATACTTACCCGGCCGATTAAGTGCAGTTGTTGAAGAAAAAAACAATGAATGGCTTTTCGCCCATTTACACTATTCTTTACCTGCAATGGATCAGGAAGAGGGTAAAGCTTACCCTGAACCTTAGATTATAGATAAAATTTAATTTTCACAGTAAAAAAAAAGAACAGGTTAAAGGTTCAAATCCAACCGGGATAGAATTTAGGAGGAGAAGGAAAACAAATCCTTAAAATCCCTCAATCATCTTCCAACAAGCCCAGGAGGTATGCCGTCATTTCCAGCTCTTCTCTGGCTATATAGTCTTCCAGACGGTTTTGCGAATCTTCAGTGCCAAAGGGATAATATCCTTCCTCAAAGTAGGTATTGAGGTGGATTTCATCCCCCTGGACTGTGAGCGGATCCGGCAAACGCTGGATTAATTTACTCAGATCATCACCTTCCAGCCCGGTAACCTGGTAAGTGACATAATACCGTTTCAAACTATCTGAAAATCCATAATCAATGATTTTAACCTTCAAATCCACGATATCCCCTCTTTATATTTTATTCCCATAATATGAAAGTCAATCCGATCTCAACACTCCCCATCCCACCACTGACCTGCAGTATATGATTCAGGCCTGTTCACAGGTGAAATCCAATTCATCACCGATTTCTGTATTAGATTCTTTTAATTTACCCTTTTCCAGTTCTATTACATAGCGTGCTGGTGCCACGGGAGTGTAAGTGGTCCAGGGATCAAGAGTAACAATGTCCACCACCTTTTTTTCTGAATCCGCGAAGATGACATCCAAGGGTATGCGCATGAAGAACATATGGATGGCTGATGCCCTCCTACTCCGATCAGATGGTAATTTGAGGATTAAACCCCTTTCTAAATTTTTTACCATCATCAATCCCTTGAATCTGGAGAAAAAACTGTTGGCCACATCAGCATTTCCCAGATTAGTGGCTTTAGTTTTATTCACCAGGAATACATAACTCGATTTTTCACTGCCCGCCATTATTACACCGTAGGTTACCTGTTCTTGATTGGTACTGAATCCTTTATTTTAGTTTTTGTATCTATTCCCCATACTATCTAAGGTTTATGAAGGATTAAATTTTAGATTTAATCCGTGAATAAAAATTTAACCGAATAACTATTCCCAGTCACCTTTTCTTGCCAGTTCTAGGAAACTAAAGAATATCTAAACAATATACTGATTTCCATAGCTATTTCCAAGATTAAGGAATTATTAAAACTTTTTTTAGTCATTAAAACTTTTTGAATTGGGGAAAAGTGATGTAATTCTTTAAATTAGTGTAAACCAATATGATGTGCAGGGAAAGGATGTGGTGCCCCTTCTTGGCCTACCCGATCCTACCTTAAATTAAAAAAAACACCGATCATTTTTTATATCATTCAAGCCAAATGGCATAGAGTACACATTGTGAGTATCAATTAAATAGAAATAAAAAACTATGGTTGGAGAAAAATAGCCCAGTTAATAGTTTACCTAAATCACCATAATAGGTTTTTTACAGTTTGAGGGATCTTGTATGAGAAATATTTTCGTTGAAGAGCTTATTCAAAAGCCCATTGAGGAGCAAGAGATAGAAATCGTGGAAAGGAAAGGTATCGGCCACCCGGACAGTATAAGTGACGGAATTGCAGAATCAGTTAGCCGTGGCCTGTGCAACGCTTACTTGGATCATTTTGGTGGTGTACTACACCATAACACCGATGAAGTGCAGATAACTGCGGGAGAGTCCTCCCCTGAATTTGGTGGTGGAGACATAATCAAACCCATGGACATCCTCCTTACCGGCCGGGGAGTTCCAGAATACGAAGGTAAAAAGATAGGTATTGATCGAATAGCCATTGGTGCTGCCAAAGAATACCTCAAAGAAAGCCTCATCAACCTGGACGTGGAAACCTGCACGGTGGTGGAATGTAAAATTGGTCATGGTTCCGGGGATCTGGTGGATGTTTTCAAAAGGGAAGGAATGCCTGCTTCCAATGATACCTCGTTTGGAGTGGGTTTTGCTCCATTCTCCGAAACCGAAAGCATGGTTATGGCCATTGAAGAACTCTTAAACTCCAAATCATTCAAGAAAAAATACCCTCAAGTAGGGGAAGATATCAAGGTAATGGGTCTGCGTGACCAGGACCATATAACTCTCACCGTGGCCGTGGCCATGATCTCCAAATATGTGGATGGTGTTGAATCCTACCTGAACACCAAGGAAGAGCTAAACAACATTGTAACTGAACTGGCCCTGAAACACACTTCCAGAGAAGTTAAAACCTACATCAACACTGGAGACGACCCCTCCTGTGATACTGAAAAGGGTTACTACCTCACCGTAACCGGGACCTCAGCAGAAATGGGTGATGACGGATCAGTGGGACGTGGAAACCGGGCTAACGGATTAATTACTCCCAACCGACCAATGTCCATGGAAGCCACCTCTGGTAAAAACCCCATCAACCATGTTGGTAAAATATACAACCTTTTATCTAATCAGATGGCCAATGACATAGTTAAAGAAGTGGAAGGAATAAACCAGGTTAATATAATGATTTTAAGCCAGATTGGAGCCCCTATTGACCAGCCAAAAGCAGCAAGTGCCCAGCTCATCCTGGAAAAGGGTTACGAAATGGGCAAAGTCCAAAAAGAAGTTCAGGGCGTTATGGACACCTGGTTAGCAGATATCAACAAGATAACTGAGATGTTAATAAAGGGAAAAGTTCGAACCTTCTAAAATTGGTTCATCCCCTTTATTTTTCCATAATATTATTTTTATTTACTTATCACTTTTTAAACACTTTTTTAACCAGTTATTTATCCTACTTTTGGTTATAACTACCCAATTCCACCGTGAGCACTGTTATATAAAAGGATATAAAAGGCTGGTAACAAAGTTTGTAATGTATAATTAATAATTGGTTTAATTCATTCAGGTACCTGAGAGGTACAATTAGTTTCAAGGAGAAATGTTAGATGGCAATCAAGGAAGCCCCCCGATCATACCAGTCTAAAGTAATAGAAGAGAAAATACAGAAATTCTGGGATGATAACCATACTTATCAGCTTACTAAAGATTTAAGAAAAGACCACCCTAAATTCTCATTTTTAGACGGCCCACCATACTGCAGTGGCCGAATTCACCTGGGAACTGCCTGGAACAAAACAATAAAAGACAGTTTCCTCCGTTACAAATCCATGTCCGGATTCAACGTCCGCAGACAGGCCGGATGGGACACTCACGGCCTGCCCATTGAACACAAGGTGGAAGGACTCCTGGGACTTAAAAGTAAGAAGGAAATTGAAAGGAGTATAGGCATCGAAAACTTCGTTAACAAATGTAAGGAGTTTGCCGTTGAAAACCAGGCCCTCATGACCAAACAATTCCAGATGATGGGTGTCTGGATGGATTGGGACAATCCCTACGTGACTTTCGACACCCAGTATATGGAAAGCTGCTGGTGGACCCTTAAAAGAGCTCATGAAAAGGATCTACTGGTAAACGACCTGCGGGTTATCACCTGGTGCCCACGCTGTGAAACTGCACTGGCCCTGGCCGAGATCGACTATGAAAACAAGGAAGACCCCTCCATATACGTTAAATTCCCATTAAAGGGCCAGGAAAATGAGTACATTTTAGTATGGACCACCACTCCCTGGACACTACCGGCCAACCTGGCAGTTTGTGTGCATCCTGATTATGATTATGCCTATGTTAAAGTTGAAAATGAAGGGATGGACGTAGTTTACCTGATGGCTGAAGCCCTGGTGGAAGCTACCTTCCCGGAACAGGATTATGAAATAGTAAAAGTGGTCAAGGGAAGTGATCTGGAAGGAACTGAATATGAACATCCCCTTCCTGAAGAGATACCCTTCCACCGGGATTTCCAGCACCGCATACTTCCAGGAGACCATGTGACCCTCACCGAAGGAACCGGCTGCGTGCACACCGCACCAGGACACGGTCCCGATGACTTCGAAATAGGAAAACAATACGGATTGCCCATATTCTGCCCAGTGGACGAGGCAGGATTGTTCACCCCCGAAGCAGGCAAATATGAAGGCGAATTTGTGAAGGATGCCGACCCTTACATAATTGCCGACCTGGATTCCCACCATCTCCTCTTTAAAGAGGGCATCATCGACCACCGTTACGGGTTCTGCTGGAGGTGCAAAACCCCCATCATCTACCTGGCTACAAAACAGTGGTTTTTAAAGGTCACTGCCATAAAAGACCAGATGCTCAGTGAACTGGACAAAGTGGAATGGGTGCCCTCCTGGGCGGGTGAAAGCCGGTTCCGTAACTGGATAGAAAACGCCAGGGACTGGACAATTTCCCGACAAAGGTACTGGGGCATACCCATACCCATCTGGCTCTGTGAAGACTGTGGGAAGATGGAAGTGATAGGATCCATAGACGAGCTACAGGAAAAAATAGTGGAAGGCCAGCTGGAGGGGGATTTCATCCACCGCCCACACGTGGATGAGATAAAACTGGGCTGCTCCTGTGGTGGGAAGATGCAAAGAACCCCAGATGTTCTGGATGTGTGGATCGACTCCGGAGTAGCAGGATGGGCTGCTCTTCACTACCCCAAAGAAAAGGAAATGTTTGAAGAATGGTACCCCTACCAGTTCATTACTGAAGGCCATGACCAGACCAGGGGATGGTTCTATTCCCAGATGGGCTGTGGAGTAATAGCCATGGATAGTGTACCCTACCAGAGGGTTCTTATGCACGGTTTCACCCTGGATGAGGAAGGGAAAAAGATGAGCAAATCCCTGGGGAATGTGGTGGAACCCGATGAGGTGATCCAGAAGTACGGGGCAGATGTCCTCCGCTTCTACCTGCTCTGGGGTAACAAACCATGGGACGACCTGAAGTTCAACTGGGAAGAACTGGGCACTGTAAATAAGATGTTCAACATTTTATGGAATGTTTACGTCTTCAGCACCACCTATATGACCCTGGATGAATTTAATCCTACGTTACACTCTCCTGATGATCTTAAGTTCCGTGATGAAGACCGCTGGATTACTTCCCGGGTTCATTCCGTGGCCCTGGAGGTCACTGAAGCCATGGATTCCCTGCACCTGCACAAGGCCACCCGCAGTTTGAACCACTTTATACTGGAGGACTTAAGCCGCTGGTACGTGCGTCTGATAAGGGGACGTACCTGGGTGGAAAAGGATGACCCTGACAAATTGGGAGCATATTACACCCTTTACCATGTGCTTAAGAATTTGATAACCATCCTGGCACCCATAGCCCCCCATGTTACCGAGGAGATCTACCAGAACCTGGTCCGTGGCGTGGATAAGGATGCTCCGGAGAGTGTGCACATGTTGGACTGGTGTCTGGACCAGGAAATCATCGATCAGGAACTGGAAACCAACATGGACGTATTAAGGGATATAATTGAAGCCTGTGCCCGGGCCCGTGATGTGGCCCGTTACAAACTCCGCTGGCCAGTGCGGGAAATCGCTATTGTCACCGAAGACCAGAGGGTGACCCAGGCCGTGGAAGCCCTCTCCGATGTCCTCACTGAACAGGCCAACACCAAGGGCGTGCAGATTTTAGAGGAGTTTGAAGGACTTAAAGTTCTGGCTACCCCTAACATGAAGACATTAGGGCCTAAACTACGTGGAGATGTTCCAAAAGTGGCTGCTAAATTAGCATCAGCTGATGGTGCCCAGATTGTAGCAGCACTGGAATCTGAAGGAAAGTATCTGGTGGAACTGGAGGATAAGACCATCACCCTGGAAGAAGGTGACGTGGTGTTTGAAACCGAACTACCGGATAACGTGGTCAGTGCCGAGTTTGCCCAGGGAAGCGTGTTCGTGGACACCGAACTCACCCCGGAGATATTGTCAGAGGCCATGTCCCGTGAACTCATAAGAAGGATACAGGATATGAGGAAAGACCTTGATCTGGACGTGGAGGCCAATATAGATGTTTACGTCGATTGTAGTCCAGAGTTCAGTGCATTGGTGAACCCACATCTTGATTTCATATCACACGAAGTAAGGGCACAGAATCTCCAGTTTACCGATGAAGATGGGGATTACACCAAGAAATGGAATATTGAAGATTACGAATTAACCATAAGTATTAAAAAGTCCTGAATATGGATTTAAGGCAAAAAATGGAGATGTAGCATGACTTTAACCAAAGATGAACTGGAATACATCAAAGAAGTACTGGGACGGGACCCCAACCCCCTGGAAGAAGGTATGCTGGACATAATGTTCTCAGAACATTGTTCCTACAAGAGTAGCCGACCCATACTGAAATTATTCCCCACCGAGGGAGAAAAGGTCATAATGGGGCCTGGAGATGACGCTGGAATCGTGGAACTCACCGATGAACTGGCCCTGGTTATGGGTATGGAGAGCCACAACCACCCTTCAGCCGTAGAACCCTATGGTGGAGCCGGTACAGGAATCGGTGGGATTATCAGAGATATTATTTCCATGGGAGCAATGCCCGTGGCCCTCTTAGACTCTCTGCGTTTTGGGCCCATGGAGGACCAGAGGTCACGTTACATCTTTGAATACGTGGTGAAAGGAATCTCAGACTATGGTAACCGGGTAGGTATACCCACTGTAGGAGGAGAAGTGGAATTTGAGGATAATTTCAAGTTCAATCCCCTGGTAAACGTGGTCTGTGCCGGTATTGTACGTAAAGATGAGATTGTAAGGGGAATAGCTCCCAATGTGGGAGATGTCTTCGTGCTGATGGGAGGACGTACTGGAAGGGATGGAATCCACGGAGTGACCTTTGCCTCGGAAGAACTCACCTCTGCCTCTGAACTGGAAAGCCGACCGGCAGTGCAGGTGGGTGATCCTTTCACTAAAAAGCAGGTTATGGAAGCCACCTTCGAGGCCCTGGAGAAAGTTAACGTGCAAGGATTGAAGGACCTGGGCGGGGGAGGCCTCACCTGTTGTATTTCAGAAATGGCAGATAAAAGTGGTAACGGAGCCCAGATGGAGTTGACCAAAGTTCCACTACGGGAGGAAGGAATGACTCCCTACGAAATAATGCTTTCTGAGTCACAGGAAAGAATGGTCTTTGTGGTTAACCCTCCGGATGTTGATGGCTTGCTTCAAATATTTGATAAGCATGAACTGCCCTACGCAGTGATTGGCCAGGTCACCGATACCGGACACATGGTGGTCACCCGGGAAGGAGAATTAATAGCCGATCTGCCCACCCAACTTCTGGCTGACCCGCCCCTGGTGGAACGTGAAGCCGTAGAGCCAGTTAAAGATGAAAAATACGTGGAAGTGGAGGATGGACCACTGGATGAGGCCCTGTTGAATCTACTTTCCAGTCAGAACATTGCCAGCAAAAAATGGGTTTACCGCCAGTACGACCACGAAGTGCAAATACGTACCGTGGTTAAACCCGGAGATGACGCTGCGGTTTTAAGAGTGGACGATGAAAAGGCCTTTACCCTAACCAGTGACTGTAACAGCATACACTGCTACTTGGACCCCTACCATGGAGGTGCCGGTGCAGTGGCCGAGGCCATACGCAACGTAGTGGCCATGGGATCAGAACCACTGTGCCTGGTGGACTGCCTTAACTTCGGAAACCCGGAAAAGCCAGAGGTATTCTGGCAGTTTAAAGAGTGCGTGCAGGGAATGTCCGATATTGCCAACCAGTTCCAGTTACCAGTTATCAGTGGAAATGTGAGTTTCTACAATGAAACCGAAGGAGTAACGGTTAACCCCTCACCAGTGGTTAGTGTGGCTGGAATCATGGACATCCCCGATATCCGAACCATGGAATTCAAAAATGAAGGGGACCAAATCCTGCTCATTGGAACCACCCGTCCTGAGATGGATGGATCCGAATACCATAAGACAGTGCACGGAGTGGTGCAGGGAGAAGCACCCCGGGTTAACCTTAAAGATGAATACGCTTCTGCCCGGGCAGTACTGGAGTTAATCCAAAACGATGCTGATGGACAGGTTACTGCGGTTCACGATTTATCCACAGGAGGATTAGGAGTGGCCCTGGGAGAAATGGCCATTAAAGGAGAACTGGGAGCTAGTGTAGATTTATCAGCAGTTCCTGGTGCGGAAGGTCTTTCTGATCCGGAAATACTCTACTCAGAATCCCACGCTCGTTATCTGGTGACTGTGCAAGAAGGAGCCTCTGAAAAAATATTGAACACTCTGAAGGGGATGAATGTCCCAGCAGCTGCCATTGGTTCGGTTAAAGGAACTTCTCTCAAATTAAAGCCGTCGAACATTGAAATAAACATCCAGCAACTTAAAGACTCTTACCATGGAGTTATAGAGAAGTTCATGGCCTGATGAAGCCCCCAATACAATACAAAGTAGCATAAACAGATAGATATACTAAAAATAAACATATGGTCTGATAGTATGAAGAAAGAACTCTGGAGGCAGCTAATTCATGCTTCCGGAGTCTTCATCGTTTTTTTAAGTTATATTTTACCCCCAAAATTCCTCATTATCCTGTGCGTGGCCATACTGGCCTTTGTGATTGTAGTGTTCCGGCTGGACCATCACCACCACATCCCCTTTTTTTCCACTATTTTTCGAATTGCCAAGCGTGACGAGGATGAAAGGGGATTTGTTTATTTTTTTATAGGCATAATCATTACTTTAAGTATTTTCCAGTTCAACATGAGCATTGCCAATGCTGCCATTTTGATCCTGCTCTTTGGTGATTCAGCATCCACTCTGATTGGTCGAAGATTTGGAAAAATAAGGTTGCCTTTCCAATCACGTAAGACCCTGGAGGGAAGCCTGGCTTTCCTGGTGGTGGGAGTGGTGGTTTCTCTCACTCAGTTACCCCTTATCCCTGCACTCGCAGGCGCTTTGGGCGGAACTCTAACCGAAGCCTACAGCCCCATAGACGATAACGTTCCCATACCCTTGATTTCAGCACTGGTAATGAGCGCCGTGATTTACCTTGTTTGAAATTACTTATAAAAAAAAATCCCCGGTTTATCTCATAACCGGATGGCCCGTTCATGGCGGAAGGACCTCACAGTTCCCACAAATATGATGAAAGACAAAATCAGAGTGGGTAACAGGTATATCATAATTTCCGGCTGAATTTTCGGAGATACTGCCAGTTTAACCATTAAAACCGTGGGTATGAAGTTGAATATCCCCTGGAAAATATCTGATTTTACAAAGAGAGGTATAAACAGTATGAAGGTAGCAAATACCAGTACCAGGGTTATGGCCGAGTTGGCCTCCTTGGTACTATCCACCAGCATGGAGATGAGTATCCCCACCCCGATAAAGGCCAGACCCATGAAAAATAGGACTATTACCATGAGAACCGGGTTGAATATAGGCACCCGGAGTAAATCCAGTAAGAGTATCCAGACTACGCTCTGTATAAGGGAAAATAATAGTATAGGGATTATTTTACCAATTATAACCATGTAACTGGAGAGGGGAGTCATTAAGAGTACTTCGAAGGTTTTTCTCTCCTTTTCACCCACCACACTGTCGGTAACAATGTTGCTGGCCAGGAAAAAGGGTAAAAGGAGAATGAAAGGTACTATGAAACCGTAGATCATCTCCACGAAGTAGGGACTGTCCAGTGCCAGGGGTACCTGTTTATCCGGATTGACTTTAACTTCCTGGAACTTAACCGGGTTTTGGATGGTGTTCACCTGGGTCTGGTTTAACCCCGCGCTTTTCAAGGTTTTTTCAGTGTTGAACTTGGTCACTGCATCACTGATCTTGGTGGATACCACGGGATAGAAGACGTTGGAGGTGTCCACCTGTGCCACCACTTCCCCCGAACTGGATAGATCCACAATAGCTACCAACTTCTTACCCAACTGTGCTTTAGCCTCTTCCGTACTGGGGTAATAATTTAAAGTTATTTTCTGTTGTTCGAGATACTGTGACAGGCTTGACCCTTCCAGATCTTGAGGTAGGCCTATATTCAGGGCTGAAGATATTCCTATCTGGTCTAAAAGGGTAGGGTCACTGGCCACCGAAGCCACCATAACCAGTCCCACTGCTCCGATAATAATAAACACCTGAACCAGGACCACCAGTAGGTATATCCGGTTTTGCAGTATGTCTCGGGCCTCTTTTTTGGCCAGGGCCATTATTTTAGTCAGGGTGGTGGGGATTTTCATGGTTCAGGGTTTTAAGTTTCGCCTTTTATTCGATTAGGAGATCTTCCAGATATTTAGTCTAATATCTTTCCGTCTCTCATCTGGACAGTTTTATGGGCATATTCTGCAGCCATGGGGTCGTGGGTGACAATGATGATACTCATGCCCTCAGCATTCAGGTCAGTTAATAGCTCCATGATCATCTGGCTGTTGGCAGTGTCCAGCTCTCCGGTGGGTTCGTCTGCCAGGATTAACAGGGGATCATTGGCCAGAGATCGGGCAATGGCCACTCTCTGCTCTTCACCCCCTGATAACTGGGTGGGGAGTCTATCGTATTTGCCTTCCAGCCCAACCCGGTCCAGGAGTTCTCGGGCTTTATTTTTATCGGGATTGATCATGGGGAGCATCACATTTTCCTCGGCAGTTAACTGTGAGAGTAGATTGAAACGTTGAAAAACGAAACCAATCTCTGTACGCCTTAAATGGGCCTGCTCCTTACTGGATAGTTCCGTGATTTTTTTCCCCTGCAGGAATACCTCTCCCCGGGTGGGAAGATCCAGTATACCGGCCAGGTGAAGGAGTGTGGATTTTCCTGAACCCGATGGACCCATAACTGCCAGGAAGGCTTTTTCTTCCAGTTGGAAGTCCACTCCCTGCAGGGCATTGATTTCCTCTGCACCCATTTTATATGTTTTCCATACTTCTTTAACCTTTAGTATATCAGTCATAGCGCAGTGCCTCCACAACATTGAGTCTAGATGCCCTCCAAGCAGGGTAAAGGCCTGCAAGGACACTTAATAACGTAGCTCCACCGACCACTGCTAAAACTAGCCAGGCAGGGAGCATGTAGGTCAAGCTGACATCTTCCATTCCCAGTTGCGCTCCAAATAAAATGATACCCAACTGTAAAAGGATTGCCGCCAGAATAAGGCCAACCATGGCCCCAATAAAACCTAAAAGACCGGCTTCCATTAATATGCTACCCAGTACCTCACGGTTGGTGAATCCTATGGCCTTTAAAACCCCAATTTCACGGGTTCTCTCGGTTACATTCACCAGCATTATGTTCACAATACTTATAACCCCCACGATGAGGCCTATACTGGCAATAGCCCCGATAAAGAGCATGATACCGTTCATCATGTCATCGATCTGTTTGGTGAAGTCGGATTGGGTCATGGCCGTGACTCCGGAAACCTGACTTTCCACTTCTTTTTTAACAGTTTCTGGGTCTCCCCGGGCACTGGCACTTATGCTGGTAACCTTATTATCGTTCAGAGGTACGGCTTTATCCACGTCCAAAAACACAATGCCCATTCCCATTCCAGTGGTTTCCTTAGTTATCCCGGTTACGGTGAAGTCTTTTTCTTTAATGGTGATGGTACTGCCTATCTTGTAACCAAATTTATCAACCAGAGACTGGTCTATGACCACACCCGGTGTTCCATTGAATTTAACCTGGTCCCAGTTAGATAATCCTATTACGTACAGAGGAGTCCGATTCATTTCCGTGGTGAAGGTGGTTTCCTCCTTAATATCGTATAGTTGGGACATGTTTTTTATCTGAGATACTGTTTTCTGGTCTATGTAGGAGTCCATGGTGGATCCCATGTATGCCCCGCCGGAGCTGTTGTATATGGAAATATCTCCCATCATGGTCTCGGTCTGTTCCTTCATGTAGGACTGCATCCCGGTACCCGCGCCCATTAAAAGCACCAGGGTGGCCACACCGATGATTATACCCAGCATGGTCAGGGCACTTCTGAGTTTTCTTCTTTTAAGGTTTTTAAATGACAAACTATAAATTCCCAAGTTATCGCCTCCTTAATATTAATTTCAGCAAATATCATATTTTATTCATATTATTAATGCTAGAGTAAAATTCAAACCAGTTCCTCCAGCAAAAAAACATCCTCTATATGTCTCTTTTTCAGTGCTTTAGTTACCATGTAGGCCAATACCAGAGATGGATTGTATCTTCCCTGTTCCAGAGCTATGATGGTCTGTCTGGTCACATTGACAGCTTCTGCTAACTCTTCCTGAGTCATTTTGAGTTCTTTTCTGTATTCCCTAATTTTAGTTTTCATTTTTCAGATAATCGAATATATTTTTAAATCAGTTCGCCTTTTCCAGATAGTATCGTGTTAAAAAATTAATTACACCTACAACTAGTGCCGTAATTATAATTAATAGACTCAAATTAATCCCATTGAAACTGGAAGAAATTATAGAAAGGACAATCATGGTTATTATCATCCCCCACGCGGCATTCCTCATTGCAATGGAATAATGAGTCTTTGCCCTTTCATCCATTGATTTCAAAGTAGCATAAATCATGTCAAAAAACAAGAATAAAAAGAAACCAGTAAGGGTCAAAGTAATTATCATGTTTTCTGGCAGCATTACACCTATAAAGATCACAGAAATCGTGACCAATAAATAAATAGCTCCCTTCCATGTCATTTCATAACTGAAAAATCCTTTTTTCTTCTTAAACCATTCTGCTTTGGCTATTACCATTTTTCCACCTATGTAAAAAATACATTACATTTAATGTAAGAAATATGTTACATATTATTTAAATGTTTTGATCTGGTGAAGATTAATTTACTCCAAAATGAATTTTCTCGGATGAATTCAAAAATAGGGGATGAATGGTTTAGAACACGTAATTTTATAAAATCACGTGCGCTTTTTAAAACCAATTAATTCTAAAAATAACCTTAGTAATCCGGGTCTAGGTCCAAAAATCACGTCATCCCTCTGGAATAGCCAGGCAGCGATTCCAAAGAATATCATGCTTAAGAAGATTACCAGGGTTACAGACATGAGGATTTCTGGTAGGGAAATTGCCTCACCCGCAAACAGTCGCATTACCGTGGTCATCGGGGAGATATTGGCTGAAAAACTTTTTCTTGATATATATGCCAGGGCCGGGACTATCAAAAAGCCCACCACCAGAACGTAGGCAAAGGTAATTCCTATTCCTGCTTCCTTGTAGTTTTTGGCGTAGGCAGCGATAATGGAAGTGAGGCCCACTATGGGCAATGCCGTGAGCACCACCAGGAGGTAAACTGCAATAACATTGTTTATGGTGAACCCTGCAGCCAGGAGGACAGCCACCCACATGGCCACCTGGAGGGAGGATATGGCCACCACCGCCAATCCTTTGCCCAGGAGTATTTCCACTGGTGAAAGGGGCATGGCCACCAGTATTTCTCCGGTCTTACGCTCCTTTTCCCCTACCACACTGTCGATGATTATGTTTCCAAAGAGGAAAAGGGGTAAGAAGAGGAGGACCACCAGCATCACCTTGCGGATGATCTGCATGGGAAGGGATTCCCCGGTTTTTTCCTCCTTCAATCCAGTTTGAGAGCTGGTGTTGGATGAAGTGGCCGATTGCAGGTAGGACTGAGTTAAAGCTGATGAAACTGATTTGGTGGTGGTGTTAATAGCATCCCGAACCACGCTCCTCCGGGGATCAGAGTAGTCCAGATACAGCACGGTGTCTACTACCTCCCCATTCTGTATCCTCTGTATTGAATCCGGGGAAACTGTGTAAAACCCATTGGTCTGGCCTGCTTCCATGCGGGCCTGGGAACCGTTACCATTGGTGCTGTAGACCTTTATTACCTCTGGATCTATGCTCTTCTTAAACAGGCCCCCCTGGTCGTCCACATCCAGAGTGGCGAAGTCAACTAGGGAGGGAGTTAAGGACAGCCCCTTATCAGATTCAATGGTGGCGGCAAAGGAGTTGAACATTAAAATCAGCATGGCCAGGACTGATAACTGCATGAAAAATATGAGAAGGAATTTTTTACTTTTTAAAGTATTTTTCAGCTCCCACCGAGCAATTACCACGAAATTTTTGCCGAAATTCATATTATTCGCCCATTTCCTAGATACAAATTAGCTCCACCACGAACCATTCTTCCATTTGATTAGTCCGTGGGTGATTTACCGGTTGTTTTCCGATTCATTGCAGATTTATTGAGTGGTCTGGATAAAAACATCGTCCAGGGTGGGTTCTTTAGTGTTCACGGCAATGGTCTGGCTACCGAAAACATCGATTATATGGGGAATATCTTCCCGGGAGTGCAGGGAGATCAAAAACTGGTTACCATCCAGATTTACTCCTTCCACTGATTCCAAGGCCATTAACTGGTTTCTGTCAATCTTTTGAGGATCATGAACCCTTACCTGTAGAATCAGGTCCCCGTGTATTTTTTCCTTTAAATATTTGGGTGTTCCCATGTCCAGAATCTTTCCCTGGTTCAAAATCGCCACCCGGTCACATAGCAGGTCGGCCTCGTGCATGTAATGGGTGCAGAGGATAACTGTCTTTTCACCTTTGAGTTTTTTTATGAAGTTGCGTATGGCCTGGGAGGTGGCCGGGTCCAGACCCATGGTGGGCTCATCAAAAATTATAACTTCCGGGTCGTGGATCAGGGCCCGGGCAATACCAATACGTTGGCGGAGGCCCTTGGAGAAAGTGTTGATCCGGTCATCAGCACGGTGGCTCATCCCCACCAGTTCCAGGAGCTGGTCTATCCTCCCCTCAATCTGGTCCCGGGGCACACCGTACAACTCTCCAAAGTACCTTAAAAGTTCACGGGCCTTGAAACGTTCGTAAAGGTTGGGTTCCTCCGGCAGGTATCCGATCATGGATTTGATCTTGATCTGGTCGTGATGAATACTGTAACCCCCCACGGTTACTTCTCCCGAGTTGGGTTGCAATATGCAGCATATAATACGGATGGCTGTGGTTTTCCCGGCACCGTTAGGTCCTATAATCCCCAGTAGTTCTCCTTTTTTTATTTCCAGGTTTAAATTTTCCAGTGCCTGGATGTGTCCAAAAGACTTGCTTAGGGAATCTATTTTAATCATTATCTGGTCAAAGCTCAAGTCACATCTCTCCCCGGGATTAAAAAGTTAACTCACTCTTTATATATTTGACTCTAACTTCTTTATTTACTTAACCAAAGCAGACCCACCAATCATCATCTTTATAACCATCCTCTTAACAGAATCAAAAGCCCAATGGTTATCATCACTAAAGGGAGAATTTGATGGCCATAATTCCGAATTTTATCCCTTAACAGGCGATTGTTCACCAGTTTAAACCCTAAAATGCACCAGAACCCCACCAGGACCAGGAAGATAATGGCTGTTATAAAAAGGCCATAGGCATCCATACTGGCAAAAAGGGGCATGTAAACCCCTAAATTATCCCCACCATTAATTATCGTGATTAACGCCACCGCCCCCACCTTGCGACCATGTTGGTTACTGTTGATACCAGTGTTTTCCGGGGAAATATCATGATTTTTTGGTTTCCAGAGTTTTATAAGTCCCTTTATCCCTATAAATAAGGGGATAAATCCCAGTAAACTGATCCACTGGAAGGGAATGAAGAATTGTGCAAAGTATGCCAGGGAACTAGCCATTAAAAGGAAAATAAATCCTAGGTACTGCCCTAAAACTATATTTTTCGCCTCAAACTCCGAATTTGAAAAAAATGCAGCGAGAATAAATATATCATCCAGGTTCGTGGATATAAATGCAGATATTGCGGTTAAAATAACTACAGTTTCCATTTTAATATCCCTAAATCAATTTATCGAACAATTCAAACTTTTTATGTCATCTATACCCAAGTTAACGGAATTGTTTAGTATAATAAAGAGGTATGACAATCTTTAAATACATTTATAAGTTCTTTAATTAACTAGAAACTCCGGATCTAGAGATTATAGATAACTTATAACACCACCCCCAATATCCATGTAAACCCCTTAAATGGATGATGAACATGTTTCTGTCTAAACTTATGGCCGCTAGTGAGGCCCAAAAACTCATTAACAGTTGCTTGGAAAAGAGCAGAATAGAAGAAATTCCACTGGAAGAAGCCAATCAGAGAGTGATTGCCCAGGAAATTACCAGTTATTTAAATTCACCTCCCTTCAACCGTTCAGCCATGGATGGCTACGCTATAGTGGCCGAAGATAGTTTCGGACACTCTGAGAACAACCCTTTCCAGTTGAAGTTAGTGGGCAATATACTGGCCGGGCAGAGATCAGGACATGAACTTAAACCAGGTGAGGCCATTAAAATAGCCACTGGGGCGCCAATACCCTCCGGTGCCAGTGCAGTGGTCATGGAAGAGTACACCCATGAAGAAGGAGACACCATCACTGTGGAAACATCAGTGGTGCCCGGTGAAAACATATCCCCGTTCGGAGAGGACTTTAAGCAGGGAGAACAGGTCCTGAAGGAGGGCCGGTTATTGGGACCTGCCGAGCTGGCAATCATCGCTTCAGCAGGTTATGATCGGGTTAAAGTTTTTAAAAAACCTAAAATTGCAGTTATAATAACTGGTAGTGAATTAGTGATGCCCACCAGAGACATTGAAGGGCCAGAGGTTATTAATTCCAACCATTTTACCCTTAAATCCATGGTGGAAAGCTGCCTATCCACCCCCGACATGTTCCACTCCATTGATAATGCTCAACAGGTAGAACAGCTTTTTAAAAAGCTTTTAAACGAGTATGATGCCTTGATCACTACTGGAGGGACTGCGATCAGTAAAGGAGACGTGGTGGTGGATGTGGCCCAAAAATTGGGTGAAGTGCCCATTCACGGAGTGTCTCTAAGGCCAGGTAAACCATTCGGTTTTGCTCAGATCCAGGGCAAACCGGTTTTTATGTTATCCGGTTTTCCAGTGGCAGCTATGGTCCAGTTCGATGTTTTTGTCCGGGAAGCACTTCTTAAAATGCAGGGACTTACCCGGGAACTATTGGTGATCCGTAAAAAAGCAGCGAGGAAAATACCGTCCACTTTAGGTAGAACCGATTACATAAGAGCCAGGATTGAAGGTCCCCTGGTTCGTCCCCTGAAGATTAAAGGTTCTGGAATCATAAAATCAATGGTGGACTCTGATTCTTATATTATAATCCCTGAAAACCTGGAAGGGATTGAAGAAGGAGAGGAGTGCCAGGTTCTCCCTTACCACTCTCTAAAAGCTTAAAGCATGGAAGTAACTAAACTAACATAAGGTGATCTGGTTTGGACGTTTTATTATACTATGCTATTTTCTTTGTTTCTATCTACATATTAGCGATTTTATTTAGAGATAAGTTGAAAGTAGATGTTTATGGGCCCATTCTTATGAGAAGGACCAAAAAAATGAGAGGATGGATAGATTACATTGCCAATTTAAGTCCCAAATTCTGGCGTTGGAGTATGAATATTGGTATTCCCATCACGGTCTTAGGTATGGCTTTCATGGTGTACACCATAATATTATCCCTAGAAGTCATGTTCCAGAAACCAACAACTGCTCTGCTTTTACCGGGAGTGGATATACCGGGATCTCCTATATTTATCCCCATTTTCGCTGGAATCATTGCTTTAATTCTGTTGATGGTGGTCCACGAATTTGGACATGGGATACTGGCCAGGGCCCAGGGAGTAGGAATCAAATCAATTGGAGTGATATTACTGGCAGTACTGCCCGGTGCATTCGTGGAACTAGATGAAGAAGATGTTGAAAAAGCCAAAAGATCTGTTAAACTACGCATATACGCTGCAGGATCCATGTTTAACTTGGGACTGGCTGCAATTGCATGGGTGGTGGTGATTATTCTCACATCCTCATTTATACCCTATGCATTCCAATCAGACGGACTAAAAATCATAAGTGTTACCCCCAACGGCCCTTCTGAGGGAATACTCCAGGAAGGCATGATTGTAACCAGTATTAATGGATATTCGGTTGATAATCGAAATGCTTACACCGAACTAATCATGAACAAAACAAAACCCGGGGATCAAATGACTTATGTCACTGATAAGGGCACATATACCATAACAGCAACTGGCCAGCCTTCAAATCAATCAATAGCTTATCCTGGAACACGTAGCGAAACGCATCTTGTGGTTAAACCGGAGGTGGCCCAAAACTTTGGTGAAATAATTCCCTGGTCCCTGTACAACCTCACTGATGTGTGTTACTGGATTTACGCCTTGAATTTAATGGTGGGCCTGTTTAACCTCCTCCCAATGAAGCCCCTTGATGGAGGACATATATTTGAGGAACTGCTGCGATACAAAGTACCGGAAAACATTACTGGAACAATAGTTTCCAGTGTTTCTTGGGTCATGATTGCAATTGTAGCACTCTTAATTATCTACGGAACAGTCCCCGGGATAATGCAGATGTTTTAACTCTGCATCTTTCCACTTTTAATCTAAACAACCCATACCATGAAAAAATCGGGAAAAATAAATACATTAATTTCCTAATAGGTTATTTGCCAGTTCTACAGTTAAAACAAAGGTCAGGGCCATCTTTAACACGGTTGGTCCGGAAAAAAACACCACATTTTTTGCACTGAACTTTTCTGAGCATGGAAGGAGGACGGGCAACAGCGGCGTCCTGGCATTTACAGGTTATCCCCACCTTTATATTGCTCTTCCTTTTTTTAGCCATAATATCCCTGTTTTGAATGTTTTAATCTGAAACACAGTGATTTTTATAAAAAAATAGTTTTCTAAATGCTTTAGTGGCAATATTTAATTGCAGATTACACCGGCATCTAAACAAATATTATTCAGGAGTAAATGATAAATTTATGGTTGTAAGTTTGTAGTGATCAAGAAGGTGAACATTTTAATGAAAATTGTAATAATCGGAGGAGGGGCAGGCGGACTGTCCACTGCTTCAAACATAAGAAAATTAGATAAAAACGCCAAAATAACTGTTATTACCAGGGATGAGAACATTGCTTACTCACCCTGCGCCATTCCTTACGTTCTCTCTGGTCAGGTCGACCACTTTAAAGACATCATCATGCACCAGCCCGAAGACTACTTAGAGCGGGATATTGAAGTTATAACCCAGGCCGAGGTATTTGAAGTTTCCAGTGAGGAAAAAACCATCAAATACAATAGAATAGACCCTCTTTCCAGAATTCCATCAGAAGAATCTGTGGAATTACCCTACGACTACTTGGTTATAGCCACGGGAGGGGCACCCATAACTCCACCCATTGAAGGAACTGATTTAGAAGGAGTATTTAAAATCAGGACCATTAAAGACGGTGAAACCATAAAAAAATGGGCCCAAAAAAGTAAAAAAGTTGTGGTGGTGGGGGCCGGGCTTATTGGACTGGAAATGGCCTTCGGCCTCAAGAAAATGGGACTGGATGTCACCATTAACGAGATGTTGCCCCAGATAGTCCCCCGATCACTGGACCCCAGTATGGCCCTGATAGTCCAGAAGTACCTGGAAAAGGAGGGCATAAAGGTTATCCTGGGCAAAGGTATGGAAAAAATCACCGGAAAAGAAAAAGTAGAAGGAGTTGTCTATGAAGATGAGTCCTTTGAGGCGGACATGGTTATAATGGCCACCGGAGTGCGGCCAGAAACTAAACTGGCCAAGATGGCTGGTTGTGAACTGGGAAGGTGGGCGGTTAAAGTCAATGAGAAAATGCAAACCTCAGTCCCCAGTGTTTATGCCGTGGGCGACTGTGTAGAAGTGGTGGACGCCATCACTGGTCATCCCACCCAGTCTCCCCTGGGTTCTACCGCAGTGAGGCAGGCCAAAATTGCCTCCCGAAATATTACCGGTGTGGGTGCCGAGTTCAAACCAGTTTTAAATGCAATGGTATCCAAAATTGGTGAACTGGAATTCGGTTCAGTGGGGTTAACCGAGTCCTTTGCCATACAAAACGGAATGGAAGTTATATCTGGTAAAAGCCGGGCCTTAACCAAGGCACGTTACTATCCCGGTGCAAAAAGAATCGATGTGATGATGGTGT
>NZ_CP022706.1:1582500-1595000 GCF_003491305.1 Methanobacterium sp. BAmetb5 | reverse complement strand
AACCGTAGTTACAATGCCTTCGTAGTGGATTCCCTTCTCCATGTTCAATGAATATAAATTTAACGTCATTTATGCCACCACCAATAATTTTCCGTGCTATTTATATTTTAATCCCCTTCCATAAGAGGATGTACTTTGATTTTAGAAAAACCCTCTAAATATAGGAAAAATTGAAAAAAATAAAAAAATTCACCGGTTTTCAGGGACGTTAGAGTCACTGAACTTGACTATGGTTGTGGACAGGTACTTCCCATTTTTAGCAAATCCCTCGAAGATCTCCTCATCTTCCATACCACAGTTTTGAACAGAAAGGACCTTCTTTTCCCGGGGATCCCTATCAATGAGTTCTTCCAACATCAAAGAATGACGGGAGGTCTTCATGACCACCGCAGTGTCAGCGTGCTCCAAAAGTTCTCCCAGCCGCTCGTCCACCTTGGGAACCACCAGGATTATTTCATCCTTTTCACCCAGGGTGATACCTGCACTGGCAGCGCAGCCGGTAAACGAGGTTATGCCCGGTATCATCTCCACAGAATAACCCTGTTCCCCGATTATGCTGGCCACATAGGAGAACGTGCTGTAAATTGATGGGTCTCCCAAAGTTATAAAGGAAACATTCCGGCCTTCATCCAATTCCTTGGCGATTAACTGTGCAGCACCATTCCAATAACTTTTAAGGGCTTTTTTATCCTCAATCATTGGGAAAAGAGGTTCGATAACCTTATATTCATTATCCCGACCATTTAATATTCCCTGGACTATGGAAAGAGCCACACTTGGTTTATTTTTCGATGACTTGGGTGAACAAATAACTGGAACACTTTCCAGTGTTTTCACTGCCTTAACTGTGAGTAAATCAGGGTTTCCCGGACCCACACCAATACCAATGAGTTTACCTTTACTGTTATTCATGACGTAACACCGAATTAGTAATTAGAATAATAGTTTGTATTTATAATTATAGTTAATAGGTATATCGAGAACTTAAATTCATGAAAAAATATTTAATGAGTAAAAAACAATTAGCTGCAGTTACCATAAATCAAAAGCCAATTATATGTTTAATTAATTGTTTGGATTTCTGCAGATGTTAATTTTTCTTTATATTTTAATTTACCCCCGCATTCACACTCTGAAGTGAAATCATCGGGTGATTCCTCTATTTGAAGTTTATAATAACCATTACAGCTATCACAGACAAGGTATCCGCGGTTAGGTTCATTTCGCGTGTTTTGGACAATATAATGAGCAATGTCAGTATTTAAGAGCTTTAATGAAGTTTTGTAACCAGTTATAATATCTTTTTTACTCAGGTAGTACCGTTCCTGATTAACTGCAGAACAACACCCGATAAAATTTATAAAAGTATCTTCAATGGCGGATAGACGAAAATATTTAACGAAACTAAAACCAGGGTATGCAAATTCATTCTTCAATAGTCTCAAATTGTTAGCAAATTTTTTAGTATCATCATTCTCCCATTTAACCATTTTTAACTTCTGAAAGAATTCTAAAGTAGGTTCAGGATATTCTAATCCATTATCAAACTCATTAAGGCCTTGAATAAGACTTTTATCAAGTCCACTTGAATAGATAATCCTCAAATCTTCCTTATCTAACTCCCGCTGAACCGTCATATAATATCTTAGTTCGATTAAGGTGTACATTTTTTGCACATAATAAAAACGAATTATACATCCAGATTCTGGGAATAATACACCTAAAGTCTCTTTAGCCTGAGAATAAACTTTACTCTGTGAAATTTCTCCGGAACAAAGGCCTTCTAAGTTGTAAAGATGTAGATTTATTTTAAACGCTCTTTTTAATTCATTGTATATCCCAGAATCCCTTATTATTTTCATTAAATACACAATTTCATCCAAACCATCAACATCTTCATTTTCAATACGATCCAAAGCTTTACGAAACTGCAATTCATATACCCTACTAAAAATATTTTAACCCCCTTAATCCCTGATCTTCTGATAATAATTTTTTTTAATCAATCAATCTGATGCTGACGATTAATTGGGAATCATGACACAATCGGCCCACAATAATTTATATATCTATTTTTTGGCGGAGTAGCTCATTTTCCAACTCGAAAAAGTTCTTATAATATATTAGTTTCCCTCCACACTGACAGGTTTCAAAATCTTCAGGAGATTCACCAAGTTCAAGGTGGTAAACTCCCAGGCAATGTTCACAAAGTAGATAACCTTTATCTTTTTCCAGACCCGCAAACCCATTTTCGCCATTTAGATCATCGTATACTTCAGTTTCCGGAATACCAGGGGCCTTATAGTGGGTAATATCAGTCCTTACAAGTTTGAGATAGGCTAAATTTGCCCTTACACCGTCGTATGCGTTGACTTTATCCCTATTATCTCCTGCAGCACTACATCCTGCAAGTACAGAAAGTAAAATCATTTCAGATAATTGGAAGCTGGAAAAAAAGAAATACCCCAATACATTGTGTAGTGTGGCTCTTTTAAGCATGCTAATTTTTATAAAAAGTTTTTCGGACTGTTTATCCACAAAATGCATTTTTCTAAGTCTTTGAAAAAAATCAGGTGTGGGTTCCGGTGTCTGTAAAACACTCTCAAAGTTTTCCAGGGCAAAAACCAGACGAGAATCTAAACCACTCAAATAAATATTCCGTAAATCCCCATAATTCAACTTCCGCTCTGAATACATCGAGTAAATAACTTCTAGATACAAATATAACAAACAGAACTCCCCATAACAAAACGTATCACCGAATGGTCTGGGAATAATGGGATTTTTCATATTTTCACGTGCCATTTTAATTAGTGAATTCTCTTTTCGGACAAAAGAAGGTAAAAAACAGCCCATAATATAATTGCGTCGTTTATTCACAATACCAAAATTATTGGCCATCTTTTCATAAGAACCATTGCTTTTCACGAGATCTAACTCGTGAATTATATCTTCAATTCCCTCTACTTCATAATCAGCCAGGATTTCGTCGATCATATCCTCTCTTTGCCATTCCATAATTTCCGGAGGAATTATCATAGTATCACTCATATCATATTAAGTTAATTTATTTTTTTAATAAAATGTATTATTTCATTCTTTCGATCGTGTGCCCATCCACTAACACCATCGAGTACTTCGGTAACCACCAGTGGAAAGGTAACATCAGAAAGTATTTCAAGGAGCACAGAAAGTTCTGAAGCTCCCATAAAGAATAAATATGCTCCAGTCCAGGTTAAAGCGAGATCTAAAATATTTGCTGGACTGGGGTTAAAAACCAAAGCTAAAACATTCAATATCAATGCAAAAGGATTCACAAAAAGTAGGGCGGAAAAAAAACTTCCCATGAAACAAGCCATACACTCGACTAACCAAGAAATTACGGCTATCATGTCCATAATTAACCAAATAATTAACCAAAATAAATAAACGATTTGTGTTGCAAATAAAAATACCAATATGAGAATCAAACAAACTATAAGGATGATTAAAAGCACATCCATTAAATTAATGGAAGGCCCTGAACTAGATTGACCATTCCCTCCTGAAAATCCCCCTTCTGCACCACCTCCCCCACCAGACCCACCATTATTCCCGCCAGGAACAACAGAATTGTCAGATGCATTATAATTTCCATTTGATCCGGATAAAACCTGCCCTGATTCTCCATAATATAAATTTATAGTACTAAATCCCACTACATTGAAATAAAGATATAGAATACCCTGATTTCCCGCATAATCAATGGCAACCACAGTCACCAAATGGGATCCAATATTCAAAATATGGGGAACTCTATGCTCCAACACCCATTGTCCATTAGAATAGATTAACGACCGTTGAATTCCATCAATTGCGGCATAAACAGCATTCGTGTCCGGAGAGGATACTGCAGTAACTGTTAATATCCTCAATTCTCTAAAATCGAAAAATTTGAAAACAGTAGGATATAACATCCCATTCACTACTGGAGGAGTGTTGTCCACAGTGAAAGCAATGTATAAGACTTGTTTATTCCCTACAAAATCTACAGCAGTTAACAGAATATTATAAATTCCATCAGGAAGTGGTGGGACATTATAATCAAGAATCCATCCCCGGAAAAGATAACCCCAGTGTTCATCAAGTTCTTGAGGAGCACGAAAGTTTTCACCAATAATTTCGGCGGATATGTTCTTGATATCAGGATGATCATCTATGTAAACCACAATTGTGTCACCTGATTTTAAGATTTGAGTGTTGACTCTAGTAATTATAGGAGGAGGTGTATTGTCGACGGTGAATTGAACCATTTGAGTCCTATTGTTCCCTAAATCATCAAAAGCTGTTAAAAAAACAGGATACACTCCATCAATAACCGGGGGAACGATATAATAGTACTCCCAAATACTTCCATTTTCATCCCCATAAACCTTGGTTAAATTAAACACTTCATCAAAAACCTGGGCCGTCACTGCACAAGTGTCATCGGTTAAATATTTTGAAGGATAAACTTGGGCAACGATTCTAAGTGGGTCTCCCGATTTTATATCTTCAGGAACTACGAAACCAAAAATGAACGGTGCACAAGAATCTACAATTACTGAGGCCTCATAATTCACTTCTATCAATGAGGGAGTATTCTGGTCGGCCCAGCCCATACCAAACTGAACTATAACCAAGATCGAATACTCATGATCCTGAAACCAGGAAGGAGTAACACGTCGTAATATCCAGGATCCATCGGTTTGTTTAATTAAATCCGTGTAATCCCAATCCATGGTAGTGTATACATAAACCAGCCCAGCGTCGGGGTTGGTAGAAACAGTTAACGTGAAAAATTCATCACCTTTCAGCCTTTTAGGCTCAACGGTTACATTAATAATGGGGACTAAGTTCTCAATTACTAGATTTAAAGTAGTGTAGCCCTGATTTCCCGACCAGTCAGTTGCAGTCAGGAACAAAGGATAAACACCCTCTTGGAGCCACGCCTCATAATATCCTAACCATGAACCATCTAATTGTCTAATTAAGTCAATATTATCCCCTTCAATTGAAGCATTCACACTAATTGTATCTGTATCACTTGAGACGTTTATAACAATCAAGGGTTTTTCTTTGAATATGCCATTAATAAGGTAACAGCAATTTGGAGTGATACTTGCATTAAGAATAGGGCAGATATTATCCAACTGGTTGAAAATTTCAAAATAAAGATAACAATATTTTTGACTTCCAAAAGCATTCTCTGCCGTTAATAAGACACTATAATGTCCATTTGGGGCATATGGTACACAATATTGTAAATTCCAAGTATCACCGGTTTTAGTTAAATGATAGACTTCATCCAATATTAAAGCTGAAATGACAACCGTATTATAATTGGAATTTGCAGTTATGTTGATCTGGTCAAATGTTTTTACTATTTCGGGAGTTAATGAAGCATGAAGAATGTATAAATCATTATTTATAGTTAAATTTAGTTTTAAAAATCCAATATTTCCTGCTTTATCTATTGCAGTTAATATAACTGGATAATTCCCATCAGGAAAATCAGGGACAAAATAATGTAATATCCATGTACCCCTCCCCATATCATAATCCTGATGCATTTGAAGTGTTTCACCCAAAATATTGACTTTTATCCTCCTCGTATCTGAGTTCGAGGACGCACTGATAATTAATGAATCACCATACTGAACCGTTTCTGGAGTTATATTACCAGTGACTGTTGGTGGGGTATTATCAACCGTTAAGTTAAGACTAATGGTTTCATAATCCCCGTTAGCACCCACAGATCGCCAAATGACCGTATAATTCCCGTCTGGTACGTGATAAACAGGGAAATAAATTTCCCAAACCCCATATTTATTCTTTACTAAGTTTTTGATTTCTCCAAACAGCTCTACAGTTATGGTTAGAGTTCCGGGATCATCGTAGGCTTTAATTAAAACCTGATCTCCAGATTTGACAATTTGAGGGTGCAAAAATACGATTAAACCCTCATAGTTAGATTTTTCATAAATGAATATATCCTTCCAGTTATTTGTGTCATTACCCACAAGATTAGATGAATCTGAGCTGAAAACAACATAAGTGCCATTGTAACTTAGACCTGGTTCTCTGCTGTTAGAATCTTCAAAATCTCCATTATTTGAAATACTAATGAGTCTGGTTGTTCCTAAACCCCGATCATAGAGAAATATTCCCTTATCCACAGGGATGACCGATTTTGAATTACCCTCCTTATTGGTAGCTTTTCGAACGATGTGCTGAATTATGGTGAAACCCACATAGCGCCCATCCCCACTAATATCAGGTTCACCTGAATTTTGTGAAAATTCTTCTCCATCACTGGTTACACTCACTCTCGCTATTTCATTTAAAATTTGATCAAATACAAAGATATCACAAACCATATTATTATCTTCAGGAACTAAATTATCAGCATAGGAAGAAAATACTATGTAACGACCATCAAAACTAATGGCTGATTCCATACTGGCGGAATTAGCTTCAGTAAAATTATATCCCACAATTCTTTTGATTAAATTCAAACTCTGATCAAAAATGAAAACATCACGACAATTGTTTTTATCGTTGAAATCCAAGTTGTTGGCATCAGAAGTGAATGTAATGTAACGCCCATCCCCACTAATATCTAGATATAAACTATCAGAATTTGATTCTTCACCCGTATTTGAAATACTAATTCTTTTTATCCTTTTTTGTGTTCGATCATAAACAAAAACATCTGAATATTCATTTTTGTCGTTATCTACCAAGTTACTGGCATAGGAGCAAAATGCAATGTAATCCCCGGTAGCACTTATTTCAGAACCAAAACTATCGGCATTGCTTTCTTCGCCACTATTTGAAATACTGATACGATTAGTTGTTTCCAAAAACCGGTCCCGAATGAAAATATCCGCACAATCATTGGTGTCATCTGCAACTAAATTCGACGCGTAAGAAGTGAAAGTTATATAACGCCCATCCCCACTAACCGCAGGACTAAAACTGCCTCCATTTGCTTGTAAACCTTGATTAGAAATACTAACCCTTTCCGTGAAATTCAATATAGTATCATGAATGAAAACATCACTGCAATTATTATCATCTTTGTTCACCAGATTAGTTCCCTGTGATGAAAATACAACGTAACGGCCATCAGCACTAATTGCAGGGCTTAAACTATTCCCATCTGATAAACTACCATTATAAGAGAGACTAATTTGCTGAATGTTATTATTTGCGCCAGAAACTGAGCCACAGAACGCCAATACAAGAAATACAAATACTACTGATAAAAAAATCCTTCTTTTCATCAAACAATCCCCAATTGATCCCCTGCCGAATATAATTACTAACTTCTAATAATAATTATATATAAAAAATTATTACTAAACCTATATAAATATTACTAAAAATAATAAGAATAGTATTACTTTATTTAAAAAACCCAAAAATAGACTCTTGCAACCCCTTCAAGTTATTAAACGACTTTTAAAGAATTTCTATAAACATTTATATAGTAATAAAAACTTGAATATCCTTATTATATAAATTGGATTATAACCATCCCCAATAAAAGTTATTACCCTATAACATTTCTATAAAAGCCTTTTAAATGCATAACCATGATTATATTTAAATAAACAACTTAAAAATTAATAATCAAGACTGTTTTTAATAGAATACTACTCACGCGCTGTCAAACTTTACCTATTTATACCATTATCCAAAATATAATTCCCTATGGATAACGGCTTTTTCTGTGACAAGTGCGGAATGATAAAAGACCGCTGTATATGTAATTCTGGAAGTACTGGAGACAGTACCCAGGTTAAAACACCCAAAATATCAACATCAAGAATTAACGCCATGAAAAGGGCGTTCCCCCATATTGACGAGGATATCATTGAAAAGTTCCCCTTCGCTTCACCCCGAGAAGGGCAGTTAGAGATAATATCCGAAATCAGGGAGGCCATAGACGATGGCTATTCTAATATAATCCTGGAGGCCGGTACTGGAACTGGTAAATCAGTGGTGGCCACCACCCTGGCCCGACTGTACCATCCGGCTTACATACTAACCATGACCAAGCAGCTCCAGTCACAGTACGCCGCAGAATTCGGTTACCCCATGGTAAAAGGCCGTGGGAACTTCCTGTGCCAGAATGAGAGTCTGGAGTTTGGCTGTGACCAGGGAACCTGCCAGACCATACCCAGCACACAGAAATTTGCCTGTGACTACGGTATAAGTAAATCACCCTTTGACGGGGAACTGCACGCCTTCCAGGATGCCTTCGGATCGCCCATTTACTTCCGTTCTAACCAGAGGTGCCGTTACTGGGACCAAAAGGCCACGGCCGTGGAAAGCAGCATAACACTGATGAACTATGATTACGCCCTTCTGGAACTGAACTACGTGAAACACTTTGGTAAAAGAGATTTCATGGTTCTGGATGAAGCCCACAACCTGGAAAACAAGCTCATGCAGCGCCTGGAGGTTAACCTGTACAACCGGAGGTTGGAGCGTGAGGTTAAAAAAGTCATACCCCCCAGCATGATGAAACACCAGGAACCGGATGAATGGATTCTCTTTGTGGAATCACTCTACGAGGATTACCAGGACATCGACCTGAAACAGATACCAAAAAACCAGGCCGACCGGGTTAATCGGATGAAGATGAACCTCAGCGAGCTTTCAAGAAACCTGGAAAACCATCCGGACAACTGGGTGGTGGACACCAGCCCAGGTGGGGTTTCATTTAAGCCACTGCGGGTGGACACCTACGCCAATGACCGGCTCTTTAACCACGCCGATATCCGGCTGTTTATGAGTGCCACCATCCTGGACCAGGACTTATTCTGCCAGTGGTTAGGCATAGACCCGGAAGAAACTTATCACCTGGAAATTAAGAGTATTTTCCCCCCTTCATCCCGGCCGGTGCACCTTAAACTGGTGGGAAATATGTCCCACCGCCTGATCAAACGTACCGCCCCTAAAACACTTCCCGTGCTAGAGAAGATCATTGAACACCATAAATACGAAAAAGGGCTTATTCACACCCATAATTATAAGTGTCAGCAGTATATCATTAAGAACCTGAAAAATCCGCGGTTAATGGGCCATAACCCTAAAAACAGGGAACATGTCCTGGACCGGTTCGAATATAGTAAAGAACCCCGGGTTCTGGTGAGCCCATCAATGAGTGAAGGAGTGGACCTGCCCTATGAAAAGTGCCAGTTCCAGATCATCTACAAGATACCCTTCCCTTACCTGGGGGATCCCCAGATAAATCAGCGGAAACAGCAGGACCCCTCCTGGTATGCTTATAAAACCATAATGACCCTCCTACAGGCCTATGGCCGGGGTATGCGGGCGGAAGATGATTATTGTGAGACCTACATCTTAGACGGGAACTTCCGTATGTTACTCCGGAACAAACTCTACCGAAAACTGGTGCCCAGCTTCTTCAAGGATGCCATACAGAGAGAATAACCCTCTTGATGAAAAAAAAGGGGGATAGTTTTAATATAGAGTATAAATAAACCAGTATTGATCATATTGATAATCATTGTTAGTTCCCGGGACAATCCCAGTTATGAGAGGTAAATGAAATGTCCGAACTTTCCAAGGTGGACATATACAGACAGATCGATGTTCTAAGGCAGAACCTGCTGGACCTTACCATGCGTAACCAGCTTTTAAACTTCCGACCACGCAGCATGACCGTGGAAGTGAAGGAAGCAGACTTAGCCGAGATTTACGACCGTTTAATCCTCAAAAAGAGTAAAAGAAAACTGTTACAGTTTATCCCCCGCTCAGAAATGGAAGGAACTGGTTCTACTCCCGGAGACAACTATTTAGGCCAAGATAATAAGGATTCATCACCTGAAGAGAGCCAACCACGCACTCCAGAATCAGTTAGTGAAACTGGTCAACATGTTGAAAAAACTGTTGATGAAAACTCAACCATCACTACTTCTTTAGAAGATCCTGAATTAAATGATGCAGCTTTAACTGCACCTGATGAGTCTGATTTATCAGAATTTAATACTATTTCTGGAGAAGAAGGTCCTGAAGAATCGTTGTTATGGGAAGCTCCCTCTTTAGACCAGGAAACTTTGGAGAAAAATAAGGAAATCTTTTTATCCACTGATCTTACGCCTGCAGAACTCCAGCGCCGTTTGTTTTACATTAACCAGCGTGCCAGATCAATGATGGAGGAGCAGGGTTACAACATACTCTACCTGGCCCTGGGATTTTTGAAATGGCAGGATAACAACGGGACCCATGGGGAATATACGGCACCGTTGATTCTGATTCCCGTGGAACTGGAACGTAAACGGGTGAAGGGTTCCTTTAAACTCCGCTGGACTGGTGAGGACATAATCTCCAATATCTCCCTGCAGGCTAAATTATTGGATTATGGGGTGGAAATACCTGATTTTGAAATGCCCCGTACACCAGAGGGCATTGATGAATACTTGGACCAGGTCCGGGAATCTGTTTCTCATGAAAAGGATTGGGAAGTTAGGGATAGTGTTTTCCTTGGTTTCTTCAGTTTCACCAAATTCGTGATGTACAAGGATCTTGACCCTGAAAGCTGGCCCGAAGACTTGCCCCTGGAAGAAAACCCCCTTATAAAAGCTATTTTTGATCCTACAGAGGAAGAACTGAGTCAGGGCTTTAAAGAAGACCAGGTGGATGTTAAATTATCCTCGGAAGATGTTTATCATGTTATGGATGCAGATTCATCCCAGATTGCAGTTATAGAGGATGTGAAGCAGGGCCGTGACCTGGTCGTGGAAGGACCACCCGGTACCGGTAAATCCCAGACCATAGTGAATCTTATTGCCGAGTTACTGGCCCGGGGCAACACCGTACTCTTTGTCAGTGAAAAGATGGCTGCGCTGGAAGTGGTTAAGGGCCGTCTGGATAGTGTTGGACTGGGAGAATTCTGTTTAGAGCTTCATAGTAAGAAATCCCAGAAAAAAGATGTTCTTGAAAAGCTAGAAAGTGTTTTACGAAACCCTAAACCTATCGATCTAGCCATGGATGACGATCTAAGCACCATTGAAGAATTAAAATCAGAACTAAACGAATATGTAACCCTGCTCCATTCACCCTATGCCGAGATAAAATGGACACCCTATCAGCTGTTTGGAGTTAAAGAAAGATCCCTGCACCATTTCGAAAAAAATGAAACCAAGATGCCGCGTTTCACCGTGGAGGATGGAGGGAGCTGTACTTTAAGGGAATGGCAGCGCACCATAAACAAGTTCAAGGAAATGGGCGAACTCTACAAATTGGTGAAACCCGTATTGGACAACCCCTGGAGATCTACCCGGCCCGACCCCATACTCCCTGCTGAAGAGGAAGAAATCGAGATTTTACTGGAAAAAACTGTCAAAACACTGAATGAACTGAATTTGAAGGCAGAAACTCTTTCAAAAATATCGGGAGTCAGCATACCCGTGACCCTGGAGGAAATGGAACACCTGATAGCGGCAGTGGAGATAATTTCCTCGTTCCCCTCCCTGGAAAGAGAGTTAATCATGAACACCCAGTGGGATTACGATAAATTACAGGTTTACAATCTCATAAAAACCCTGGAAGAATATAAAACCAGGATAAAGGGCATGGGAAGATTCAAAAAAGGAGTACTAGATGAGAATATCCCCTCATTACTCCTGAATTTCCAGGAACAAAAGCCTAAACTGTTGAAATTCCTTAGTGGAGATTTTAAAAAGACTAAAAAGAAGATCAGGAAGCTTTATGTGGGAAGGACCCCTGAAAATGAGGCTACCATCCTCCAGGACCTGGAAGAACTGATCCGGTGCCAGGAGCTCCGTTCCCAGATAAGGGCTGAGGATGAACTGGCCCGTTCCCTCTTTGGTTCCCACTGGAAATCAGAAGACAGTGAAGCAGATAATCTGAAGAACATATCGGAGTGGATCCTCAAGTTCAGGAAAGCCCTGGAAGAAGGCAGGATCACCGAAAAAATACTTATTATTCTTGATTCAGCAGAACAACACGAAATTAGAAAGATAACCACCGAAATGCACCAGGATTACGACCAGATCATGCAGTACATTGAACAGTTAGATGGTTTCCTTCACTTTGAGCCCGACGCCGTTCTGGGAGATTCCCTGGTTAAAAGCCCTATTGATTACCTTTCATCCCAGATCCTCCTATTAAAAGTGGGACTGTCTGGATTGCAGAACTGGTCCCGTTTCAATTCATCACGGGCCGAGTGCCTGGAAACTGTGGGGAAAAACCTGGTGGAACTGGTGGATAAGGATGAAATTGCAGCCGAAAATATCGTGCCCTGTCTGGAAGGTAACTTTGCCGATTCCCTACTGCGCAGTCTATTTTTAGAAGAGCCTTCCCTTTCCCGGTTTGTGGGGGAGGTTCATGAGAAGAAGATCGAGGAATTCCGGGAACTGGACCGTAAGATCATTAACCTTAACCGGTTCCGCATTGCCCAGGAACTACACCAGAACCGCCCC